>DAICZI010000029.1 GCA_027311205.1 Beijerinckiaceae bacterium
CCATCCCGCTGTTTCTCGAAAGCGACGTGCGGATGACCGAATCGGTGGCCATATTGCAATATCTGGCGGCAAAGCACGGACCGACATCCATGGCTGTGGAGGTCGGCGAGGCGGGCTTTGCTGACTATCTGAACTTCCTGCATTTCGGCGAAGCAACGCTGACCTTCCCGCAGGCGATCTATTTTCGCTACGCGCTGCTGGAGTCCCCTGAAAAACGCCAGCCGGTCGTGGCTGCCAATTACGCGCGCTGGTTCAAAAAACGCATGATCGGCATTGAGGCGCAGCTTTTGCACCATGATTGGCTAGCCGCTGATCGCTTTACCTTCGCCGATATTTCCGTCGGTTTTGCGCTGCAATTTGCGCACTTCCTGAAGATTGACGACGAATTCTCGCCCAAAGTGCAGGCCTATGCTGCGCGACTGCGGGCGCGGCCAGCCTACAGGAAAGCGCGGGCTGCTGAAACCATGCCAACACCTGCGTAGCCGCGACGCCCCAAAGCGCGACGATCAGGCCTGCTGGCGCGGGGCCGCAACATCATTGCGGATAAAACGCAACCAGACGGCGGGCCGTCCAGCGGCGCGGGCCTTGGCCTCATAGCGGGTTCCCGGCCAGCCAGGCCATGCCTGACGCCATTCATCCGCATGGACGGCATGCCAAGTGAAATGAGGCGAGCGGGCGATGCGGCTCAAAGTCCAGGCGGCGTAATCGTCAATGTCGGTGGCAAAGCGCAGGGTCGCGCCTTGTGGCATCACGCGCGCCAGGTCAACCAGTCGCTGATCGCTGATAAAGCGCCGCTGCTTCTGACGGCGTTTGGGCCAGGGATCAGGAAACAGAATATCAACACCCGCAAGGCACGCGTCGGGCAACGCGGCAATCACCGCACCGGCATCGTCGGGGTAAATCCTGATATTGGTGAGGTGCCCGGCAGCAATATCGACCAGCAGCCTTGCGACACCATTGGCGAAGGGTTCGCAGCCGATGAAGGCTGTTTCAGGGTTTTGGTGCGCTTCATGGGCAAGATGTTCGCCGCCACCAAAACCAACTTCGAGGCGCAACTGTTTCGGGCCCTGCGGAAACAGCGCCAGCGGATTGTCGCCGAGCGCTGCGGGATCGAGGGTCACCTCTGGCAGCAGGTTGGCCATCAGCCCTTGCTGGTGCGCGCGCATGGGACGCCCCTTGCGCCGCCCGTAAAGGTGGCTTCTGCCGACGGGTGCTTCAGCTTCAGGCAAAATGCGCCTTCAGCGTGTCGGCAAGGTCGGTCTTCTCCCACGAGAAGCCGCCGTCGCCGTCCGGCTTGCGGCCAAAATGGCCATAAGCGGAGGTGCGCGCATAGATCGGGCGGTTGAGCTTCAGGTGTTCGCGGATGCCGCGCGGCGACAGGCGCATAACCTGCAACAGCACGTTTTCGAGCTTGCTTTCGTCAACCTTGCCGGTGCCGTGCAGATCAGCATAGATCGACAATGGCTCGGCCACGCCGATGGCATAGGACAATTGCAGCGTGCAGCGATCTGCCAGGCCAGCGGCCACAATGTTCTTGGCGAGATAACGCGCCGCATAGGCCGCCGAGCGATCCACTTTGGTCGGGTCCTTGCCGGAAAACGCGCCGCCACCATGCGGGGCCGCGCCGCCGTAGGTGTCAACGATGATCTTGCGACCGGTGAGGCCGGCATCACCATCCGGGCCGCCTATGAAGAACTTGCCGGTGGGATTGATATGCCAGACGGTGTCTTTCGACAACCAGCCTTGCGGCAGCGTGGCCATCACATAGGGCTTGATGATGGCGGCCATGTCCGCCGAGGTCAGGCTTTCGTCACTGTGCTGATGCGAGACGACAATCTGCGTGGCCGCGACCGGCTTGCCATTTTCATAGCGCAGCGTCACCTGGCTCTTGGCATCGGGGCCAAGCTTTTTTTCCTTGCCCGAGCGTCGGGCCTGCGACAAAGCGTGCAAAATGCCATGGGCATAATACAGCGGCGCTGGCATCAGTTCCGGCGTTTCGCGGCAGGCATAACCGAACATGATGCCCTGATCGCCTGCGCCCTCATCCTTGTTGCCCGCAGCATCGACGCCCTGGGCGATATCGGCAGATTGTTCGTGCAGCAGCACTTCGACAAGGGCGCGATCCCAATGGAAACCGTCCTGCTCATAACCGATGTCGCGGATGGCATTGCGGGCCGTAGCAATGATCTGGTCGCGGCTTAGTTGTGGGCCGCGCACTTCGCCCGCTATCACCACCCGGTTGGTGGTCGACAGGGTCTCGCAGGCCACGCGGATTTGATAGGGGTCAATCCCCGCCTTTTCGCCCTCGCGGAAATAAAGATCGACAATCTCGTCAGAAATACGGTCGCAAACTTTGTCGGGATGGCCCTCGGACACTGATTCGCTGGTAAAAGAATAGCTTGAACGCGCCACCTGAAGCCTCCGCTGCGCTTTCCGCAGCCCGCAAGCCACGAAAAAGAGCGCGGCCATTCCGCGCCCGAACGCCGCGTTCTTAACCCAGCCGTTCGTTATGTCAAGCTAAAACTGGCAATACGTTCTTTTAAGCGAACGATTCCGAGCGCGTGTCGCGCTGGGCAGGCGCTGCTGCGTCGTCGGCGAGCGTCATGACCAGATCGACAATTCGTTTGCGCACTTTGGTATCGCGAATGCGCGAAAACGCCCTGTTGAGCGCAACACCCTCTGGCGACGTTAGAAATTCGCTGACAAACGGCGCGGCGCCGTCCTCCGCCATGCCAGGCGCAGCCGTGTTTTCATCACGCGCACCATCAAAGAAAAACGACGGCGCAACGTTGAGGAAGTTGGAAATCTGTTGCAGGCGGCTGGCTCCGATGCGGTTGGTGCCCTTCTCGTATTTTTGCACCTGCTGGAAGGTGACACCGAGCGCGTCACCCAGCTTTTCCTGGCTGAGACCCAGCAAAACCCGGCGCATGCGCACCCGGCTGCCGACGTGCAGGTCGATGGGGTTGGGTTCTTTTTTCACTGGTCATGCTCCTCGACGCAGTTGAATTTCAACCGGGTCTGAATAAACCAAGCCGCACCCAGACTTCGCTGAATGCTACCTATAAGGGTAATTTGACCCTTACGCAACGGCAATATGGTCTATTGAGCAACAAACTGACGTAAAGTCAAATCCGGAAGCGCCAAAGAAGTGTGGAAAAAAGTGATATAATCCAGACGGTTAAAGAAAGGGAAACCGGAAAGCGGGAAAATGGTGTAGTCGGCAGAGCCATGGGCAAGCGTGCGTCCAAAACGCCCTGTTCCCCTAAAGGAAGTTCCGCCATAATGCGACCATAGGGATCAACCACTGCTGAAATGCCACTGTCGGCATCGCGCACGAGGGGCAGGCCTTCCTCGATGGCGCGCAGCCGTGCCTGTGCCAAATGTTGTGCTGGGCCAGGGGTTTGGCCAAACCACGAATCATCCGTAATGTTCAGCAGAAGGCCGGGACGCGGCTCACCGCTGCGAAATTCCGCTGGCGTTACCGCACCCGAAAAAATCGCCTCGTAGCAAATCAGCGGCGCAACCGGAGGTAGGCCCGGCACATGCAGGAGTGCGTGGCTATGCCCCGGCGTAAAGGATGAATGAGCGAACTGGCGCAGGCCCAGGTGGCGAATGAGCCAGGCAAAGGGCAGGTATTCTCCAAAGGGTACAAGATGCACTTTGTCATAGGTGCCCAGAATGGTGCCGCCATGCCCGATAACCTGCATGGAATTATACACAGCGTGGCGGCCAGCGTGGTCGGCGGTGGCACCGAGGCGGGCTGCACCGGTAATAAGCGTGGTGCCGATCGGCAACGTGGCACCAATGCGCGAAAGCGCGGGGGCATCGCGTGACAAAATGAAGGGAAAGGGTGATTCGGGCCAGATGACATGGGTTTCATCGACGAGGCCGCTATGGCCCGGTGAAATCGCTTCATCCGAGAGTTTTAGATAATCGCTGAGAATCTTGTTGCCATTTTCAGCCGAAAAACTGGCATCGTTGGGCTGATTGGGCTGCACCAGCCTTAGCCGGACATGGGCAACATGGCCGACGTGGCCAAAGTTCAGGCGCAAGGCCCCGAAGCCGGCAATGATGACCAGCGCCGCAAGGCCGACGAGCGGCGCGAGCCTGGCGCGCTTGCCGCCATCGACAAGGGTCGCCGGACTGGCGCAGATGGCGACCACCAGCGGGGTCAAGCCGTAAAGTCCAAAAAGCGCTGCGGGCTGGGCGAGCAGCAAAATCCCGCCAAAGCCCATGCCAAAATCATTCCAGGGAAAGCCGGAGAACAGATGGCCGCGCAACCATTCGGACAATGTCAGGGCCGTGGCCAGCGCGAGAATGCGCCCTGCGCCGGGCATCCACAAGGCGCGGGCCACGACAAAGCCAAAGCCGGTGAACAGGGCCAGTCCGGCTGGCAGGGCGAGCACGCCGAGCGGCAAAGCCCACGCAAATTGCGCGGCTTGCACCAAAAAGGCTGCGCCCAGCCACCACAGGCCGGCCACAAAATAGCCGAAGCCAAGCCACCAGCCATCGGCAAAGGCCATGCGCCAGCCGCCGCGCGAGGGCAACCCGGTCGGGTCTGATAGCATGCTTTGCGCCGCACCATCCAGCAACCAGACGGCGACCACCATGGTGACAACGAGGCCAGGCAGGAAAAACAGGGGTGCCATGGCGAGCGCACCCGCAGCGCCCGCGACAAACGCGATCAGCCGTCGGCTCCAGCCATCAGACAGCATGATTTTTTGAGCATAGGCCTGCATGAATGCCTCGGGTTGCGGCTTGCGCGAATCAGCAGCGCCACCTTAGCCGCGCTCAGGCAAATTGCCATCAGACACGGGGGCTTTCCCCAGCGGCCTGGCCCCCAAAACGCAGCCGCACCCGTTTGAGGCGGCGCGGATCAGCATCGAGAACCTCGAATTCCACTTGCGAACCTGCGCCGATCACTTCGCCGCGCACCGGTACGCGGCCCGCCAGTGTGGCGATCAGCCCGCCCAGCGTATCGACTTCGCCGGTTTCGTCGAGGGCACGCAAATCATGCCCGGTGACTTCGGCGACGACGTCGAGTTCGGCCCGCGCATCGGCGACAAAGCTGCCATCGGGGGCAGCTTCCACCAGCACCGGGGCGGCCTCATCGTGCTCATCTTCAATATCACCAACGATGACTTCGACGATATCCTCGATCGACAGCAGGCCGTCGGTGCCGCCATATTCATCAATGACCAAAGCCAGATGGGTGCGTTGCACCTGCATTTTCTTCAGCAGATCGAGCGCTGGCATGGAGGGCGGCGCGAAAATCACCGGACGAAGAATCGCAACAGCGCCCACTTTCTCCTGCAGGCCGGCATCGGTGGCCCCGGTGGTGAGGTAAGTCACAAAATCGCGAATGTGGATCATGCCGCGCGGATCATCCAGAGTATCGCCATGCACAGGCAGGCGCGAATGGCCGGCAGTGCGAAACGCCTCCAGCGCTTCGGCCAGCGTGTCATCGATGCCGACGGCAATAATGTCGGTGCGCGGCACCATGATGTCGCCGACACGCACTTCGTGCAGGCTCAGGACGTTTTTCAGCAGGCTTCGTTCCTGCGCCGAAAATTCCGACGCGGTCGCCTTGCCTTCCAGCGCACCTTCAATGTCATCGCGCACCGATGCGCCGCTGAGACCGAACAGGCTTCGCAGCCGGTCGATCAGGCGAGTCGGGCCGGGTTCGTCGTTCGGCTCGCTCATTGCGGGGCCTCCGGCGGGGCCAGTTCGCTATCGCCATAGGGATCGGCAATGCCGAGCCGCGCCAACGCGGCGCGTTCGAGGGCCTCCATCGCCTCGGCCTCAGCGTCAGTCTCGTGATCATAGCCAATCAGATGCAGAAAGCCGTGAATGGCAAGGTGGCTGACGTGATCAGCCGCGCGCTTTCCCTCGCTCTCTGCCTCGCGCATGGTGGTTTCAAACGCAAGGACGATGTCACCCAGATGCGGCGGCTGTCCCGGCATCGGGGTGGCAGGAAACGACAGGACATTGGTTGCCTTGTCCTGATCGCGCCACGTGCGATTCAGGATCTGGATGGTGGCGTCATCGCTCAACAGCACGCTGACTTCGGTGTCTTTCGCAAAGCGGCGGCGCGCGGCTTTGGCGGCGGCGGCGAGCGCGGTTCTTATGACCGCCGGCGCCTCCGCCATTTCATCCCAGGCAGCAGACTCATTGCTGATCTCGACGTTCAAGCTCATCGCGCCGACCCGGCAATCGCCCGCCGCGCGGCTGATTCGTAAGCGCCAACAATGCGCCGCACCAGATCATGGCGCACCACATCGGCTTCAGCGAAGGCGACGTGGCCGACGCCTTCCAGCCCGCGCAGCAGCGCCACGGCTTCGCTCAGGCCGGATTTCTGGCCGGGCGGCAGATCGGTCTGGCTCGGATCGCCGGTGACGATCATGCGCGAATTTTCGCCAAGCCGGGTCAGAAACATCTTCATCTGCATGGAAGTGGCGTTTTGCGCTTCATCGAGCAGAACCACAGCATTGGTCAGCGTGCGCCCGCGCATGAAGGCCAGCGGGGCGACCTCGATCATGCCGGTCTGCATGCCGCGCTCAACCAGCCGTGATTCCATGAAATCATGCAGCGCGTCATAGACCGGGCGCAGATAGGGATCGACCTTGTCGCGCATGTCGCCGGGCAAAAACCCGAGCCGTTCGCCAGCTTCCACCGCCGGGCGCGACAGGATCAGCCGCTCAACCAGGCCCTGCTCCAGCAGGCTCACCGCATAGCCGACAGCCAGCCAGGTTTTGCCCGTGCCCGCCGGGCCTTCGGCGAGCATCAACTCGTGCTGGCGCAATTGCTGGATGTAATAATCCTGCGCGGCGTTACGCGCCCGCACCGGGCCGCGCTTGCGAGTCGAAAACTGGGCAAAACCGGTGGTTCGGACCTCCTGCTCCTTGGGGAACAGCGTACCTTGCAGCGCCGATTCCTGAATGGCACCATCCACCTCGCCCTGGGTCATCGGCAGGCCCTGCTGCGCCCTGGCATAGAGATTTTCCAGGACGCGCCTGGCGTGGCCACAAGCGTCGAGCGGCCCTTTCACCGTGAAACGATTGCCATTGGCACTGGCGCTCACCGACAAGCGCCGCTCAATGCGCGCGAGATTCTGGTCATATTGGCCAAACACCAGCGCAGCCAGCCGATTATCCTCGAAGGCAACATTCACTTCGCCGCGCTCGACCCCATCGCCTGTCTCGTTTCGTGCTGGTTTCCCAACAGGCTTGGCGGTGAGGACGGTTTCAGACGGCTTCAATGGCATGTCTCCTTCAAGTTGACGGCGCCACATGGCCAAACAGTGAGTTCGTGCTGGTGGATGTGATGGTGACGGGAAGTTCGAGTCCGATGACATCAAGGCCGGCTTCGACATGCACGGGCTGCATGTAGGGTGATTTACCGGTGATTTGTCCGGCATTTCGGCCCGGCTTTTCAAACAGCACCGGCACGGTTTGGCCGACCATGGCATGATTGTAGGCGTGGCGCTGCGCCTCGACCAAAGCTTGAAGCCGCGCCAGGCGCTCGACCTTGACGGCTTCGGGTACCTGATCAGCCAGATCGGCACCCGGCGTGCCGGGCCGGGCGGAGTATTTGAAGAAAAACGTGCTGGCAAACCCTACCGCCTCGGCCAGCGCCAGCGTTGCGGCAAAGTCTGCCTCGCTCTCGCCGGGAAAACCCACAATAAAATCACTTGAGAGGGCGAGATCAGGGCGGGCAGCACGCAGACGCGCCACCAATGCCAGATAATCCGCGGCGCCATGTTTGCGGTTCATGGCCTTGAGGATCGCATCCGAGCCCGACTGCACCGGCAAATGCAGGAAGGGCATGAGTTGCGGGATGTCGCGATGCGCGCTGATCAGCGCCTCGTCCATGTCGAGGGGATGGCTGGTCGTATAGCGCAGCCGCAAAATCCCCGGAATTTGCGCGAGCCGCGCCAGCACAGCGGCCAGGCCCGCGCGGTGCCCGCCCTCGCCCACGCCATGCCACGCGTTGACGTTCTGGCCGAGCAAAGTGATTTCGCGCACGCCGGCCTGCGCCAGGCGCTGCGCCTCGTCAACAAGGCTGGCCAGCGGGCGCGAGACTTCCATGCCGCGCGTATAGGGCACAACGCAGAAGCTGCAGAATTTGTCGCAGCCTTCCTGCACCGTCACGAAGGCTGAGAGCCCGCGACGCCGGATGGCATCGGGCCCAGGGGCGGCAAGATGGGCGAATTTGTCATCGGCCGGAAACTCGGTCTCGATCACCCGCTGCCCCAGCGCCACATCGTGCAATTGCTGCGGCAAATGGTGGTAGCTCTGCGGGCCGACGACCAGATCGACCACATCGCTGCGGCGGAAAATCTCCGGCCCCTCGGCTTGTGCCACGCAGCCCGCGACAGCAATGCGCAAGGGACGGGCGCTGTCACGGCGCTGTTCTTTCATGTCGCGCAGCATGCCGAGTTCAGAATAGACCTTCTCGGTCGCCCGTTCACGGATGTGGCAGGTGTTGAGCACAATCAGATCAGCGTCCTCGGGCGATTGTGCCTCACCGTAGCCTTCGGGACGCAGCATGTCGGCCATGCGCTGCGCGTCATAGGCATTCATCTGGCAGCCGAAGGATTTGATGAACAATTTGCGTTGCGGAGTCTGCGCAAGAGCGGGCGCGGCGGGTGTGGCTGTTAGCGTTGATGCGGTCATGGCAAGTTTTACGGCGCTCCGGAGATGGCTTCATCATAGGCCACTTTTGTGACAACGGGAACCGGCTCGTTGGTGAAGGCTGTGCTCAACTTGCCAGATCGCGACGCATCACCAGGGCTTCGGCTTTCAAGCCATCGGCGCGGGGATAATAGGCCTTGCGGCGACCGACTTCCTGAAAGGCCAATCGCCGGTAGAGCGCGCGGGCTGCGGCATTGTCCTGCTCGACCTCCAGAAATACCGCTGTTGCACCCTGCGCCGCCAGTTCAGCCAAGGCTCGCTCGAGGAGGTGGCGCCCAAGTTTTTGGCCGCGCGCCACAGGATCTACCATAATGGTGAGGATTTCAGCCTCTGTGCCACTGCGCCTGGCAATGAGGGCTCCGATGAGGCCTTTGCCATGATCGAAAACACCCAGCGCGCAGCAACTCGCATCTTTTGCATAGCGCTCAAAATCGGCAGCGCTCCAGCCATGCAGGAAGCTTGTTGCATGCAAGCTCGCACAAGGCGCAGCATCTTCGACGCTGAGCCAGCGAAGTTCAGCGGGCCTCTGCCGCCAAAGCCAGCCGATCTGTTTCATGACCGAAGCTTTGACGGGCGGCCTGATCATGACGCAAGCGCTGAGCGGCCTTGTGGCGCGACGTCGGGCGCCTTGAGATAGAGCGGGTCAGCGGGCGCGTGCTCAGGATCGGCCAACGCGCCAAGGCGGGCGACATAGACTATGTCGGGGGCCTCAAGCGCGCCGCTGATCTCGCAGGAGAGCCCGCGCTGGCGTGCTGCCGCCGCCAGAAGCGCCGCGCCCGAACCGCAGATGCGCAAGGCGCCGCTGGCCAGTTGCAAGGTTGCCGGCTCGATTTTGAGCAGGCGCGGCGTGACTTGCATGGCACCGCCTGCCGATATCATCAGCACGTAGATATGTCCGTGTCGGGCATCAATCGCCGCGGCAACAGCCGAGCGGGCTTCATCGGCAAGCAGTGGGGCGGCAAAGGCTGACAGGGTAGAGACGCCTACCACCGGCACATCCAGCGCAAGCCCAAGAGCGCGCGCCGCAGCAATTCCGACGCGAATGCCGGTAAATGACCCAGGTCCGACGGTCACCGCGATTCGTTGCAACGAGCCAAGACCCAGCGGCAACTGCGCCCCTATGCGCTCCAGCAGGCCGGGCAGAGCTTCAGCATGGCCGCGCTGCATCGCCAGAGTTTCGGAGGCCAGCACCTGGCCGGTTTCATGATCATAAACGCACGCGGCGCAAGCCCCGAGTGCAGTATCAATGGCGAGAATTTTCATCGCGCCACCATGCCGGGGTTTAGCGGCGCGATCAAGCATCAGCGCGGCAATTTTCTCGATCTGATGTGCCACGCCGCAGCGTGTTCTGGTGCACTGTGTCGGAATCATCGCCTCAGGGTTCAGTTGCTAGACGCCACCGCCACCTCGGTGGCCCCGCCGACACGCACCCAGACATTGGGGTTTTGCTGCGACTGACGCTTGATGAAGTGATAGCCCGTGGCTGTCCATGGCTTGATCGCACCGGTCAGATTGTCGAGCACGAAATCGCCGTGGTCGGTCACTATCGTCAGGATGGCGTGGCCTTCGTCATGCTCGTCGCGCACCACCGTCATCAGCAGCGCCTGGCGGGGAAAACCCTGCTCGATCAGTAATTTGCGCTTCAGAAGAGCATAATCCTCGCAGTCACCACGACCATCCATCGGCAGGTCCCACTGGTCAACCTTGTGCCAATGGTCTTCATCGGTGGTCGGCTGGATCGCCTGGTTGACCATGTGATTGACGCGGCTGATCGCGGCAAAGCTGCTGGCAGTAAGGGCAATGTTCTGCGGTGCGAGCGTGCTGTCCGGGCACTGCCCGCGATACCGCCCGCAAAAATCAACCAAGCCAAAGGGA
>DAICZI010000002.1 GCA_027311205.1 Beijerinckiaceae bacterium
TTTCCGTGGTGATCTTGCCCATGCCATGGCCAGCCAGGGCCTTGCCATAGGTTTCCCTTGCCGCTTCTGCCGCGCGGCGCTGGGCCTCACCCTTCACATAAATCCCCGAGCGATATTGTGTGCCCCTATCGTTGCCCTGGCGCATGCCCTGAGTCGGGTCGTGGCTCTCGAAAAACACCTGCAACAGCCGCTCGTAGCTGATTTTGGCAGGATCATAGACCACCAGCACCACTTCATTGTGGCCGGTCGCGCCCGAACAGACTTCCTCGTAGGTCGGGTTGGGGGTGAAGCCGCCGCTGTAGCCAACGGCAGTCACATGGATACCCGCGCCCAATTCCCAGAATTTGCGTTCCGCGCCCCAGAAGCAGCCAAGGCCAAACACAGCCGTCTCATAACCGGCCGGGTAGGGCGGTTGCAGTTTCTGACCATTTACAAAATGTGTCGACGCCGTTGGGATGGGTGTTGTGCGGCCCGGCAGTGCGGTCGCAGCTTCGGGCATCGTGGCTTTGCGGAAGATGTTCATCAGACAGCTCCAGGGAATGAAGGCAGATCCATGCACCATAATTCGGCAAAAGTCAGTTCACGAGCCCGTCATCAAGGTGTGAGCCGCCCCGTTTCAGGGACGGCTGGAATAACCAATGAGCTTTTTGCGCGGCGCGGTGACGAGCACAGCCAAAAATCCAAGCACCATAAAGACACCAAAGGCCGGCGCGGCAAAAATCGAAGTGAGCAGCGGATTCCAGACAAACGCCGCGTGATGCGCGGCCAGGGCCGGGGCCATGGCGTCATAACGCGCTCCCAGTACCGCCTGCGCCACAGTTCCAAAACTGGTCAATACCAGCCGATCGACGGCAATGGTCTGGGTGCCATTGATGACCAGCATCACAAAGCCGCCCGCGAGGGCCAGCCAACCCACCCCTCGCAATGCTAACCGAAACATCTTGCCGCACTCCCATAAGACTTCGGGATATAAAATCAGGCCATGGTTTTGTCCATGGCCGTGGCCCTTCGTCCAGGAGTCTTTGAGACCTGCGAAAGGTGACCATGCGAAAGTTGACTTGCTGTCGCTGGAAGGCGCGTGCACAATACAAAAAGGCTTAGTCAAGAGCCTGCAAAACGGAGGAAATCGACATGGCATGGACAACTCCCGAAGTGACCGAAGTCTGCATTGGCATGGAAGTCACCAGCTACGAGTCGGCTGAAATCTGAACAAAAAGGGTCAGCCCGCATTTTGCGGTGCGGCGAGTGACGATCCGTGCAGATCAGGGTTCTCGGTTCGGCAGCAGGCGGCGGATTTCCCCAGTGGAATTGTCGCTGCCCCGTGTGCGATTTGGCCTGGAACAATGATCCGCGCGTATTGCCACGCACGCAGTCGAGCCTGGCTATAAGCGCCGATGGTCAGCATTGGCTGCTGCTGAATGCCTCGCCTGACCTGCGCCAGCAGATTTTGTCGAACACGGCCTTGCAGCCAAAACAAAGCGGTCGCGGTTCGCCGATTTTCGGCGTCTGGCTCACGAATGGCGACATTGATCATGTCGCCGGTTTGCTGGATTTGCGGGAGCGGCACAGCTTCACAATTTTCGCGCGGCAGGGCATTCTGGACGAAATGGCGTCGAATGCCGTGTTCAGCGCCGTGGCGGGCGATATCGTCCCGCGGCAGGCCGTTCCTGACAATGTGGAGATCATGGCGGGCCATGGGCTCAACGTCACCAGTTTTGCCGTGCCCGGCAAAGTGCCGCTTTACCGTGAGGGTGCCAGCGTGATCACAGGCGAAATTGGCGAGATGACCAGCGGCCTTGCCATCCGGCACGGCGCGGCGCGCGTGCTTTATATCCCCGGCTGCGCGCATGTGACGCCAGAGATAAAGGCGCGGGTCGCCGGTGCCGATGTGCTGTTTTTTGACGGCACCACCTTCACGGACGATGAAATGCTGCGGCTCGGCCTGTCGGACAAGACCGCCCAGCGCATGGGCCATATCGCGATGAGCGGGCCGCAGGGCTCCATGGCGGCGCTGGCCGATATCACCGGCCCCCGCAAGATTTTCATTCACATCAACAACACCAATGCGGCGCTGATCGACGGCTCGACCGAACGCCAGGCCATAGCGGCGGCGGGCTGGGACATAGCCTATGATGGTATGGAGATAGTCCTATGAGTGCGCATCAGGCCATGCTGTCGCCCGATGAACTGGAGGCGGCGCTGCGTGCGGTGGGTGCGGCGCGGTATCACAACCTGCATCCGTTTCATGCGCGGCTGCATGGCGGCAAGGCGCGCCGCAGCGAGGTGCAGGCCTGGGCGCTGAATCGCTACTGCTACCAATCGATGATCCCGATCAAGGATGCGACAGTGCTGACCCGCATCGGCGACAGCGCCATGCGCCGGGAATGGCGACACAGGATCGAGGATCATGATGGCCAGGCGGCGGGGGATGGCGGCATTGAGCGCTGGCTGAAGCTCACCGACAGCCTGGGCTTTTCACGTGATTATGTAATTTCGACGCAAGGCATTTTGCCCGCCACCCGCTTTGCGGTTGAGGCCTATGTGCATTTTTGCGCCGAAAAATCACTGCTGGAAGCGATTGCCTCGTCGCTGACCGAACTGTTTTCGCCGCAAATCATCAGCGATCGGGTCAGCGGCATGCTGGCCCATTATGATTACGTCAGCCGCGATACGCTGGCGTATTTCGCCGCCCGTCCGGTGCAAGCGCGGCGCGATAGCGATTTTGCGCTGGCCTATGTCAAAACCCATGCCACGACGCCGCAGACCCAGGCGCTGGCGATCAAAGCGCTGGAATTCAAATGCGACGTGCTCTGGGTGCAGCTTGATGCGCTGTGGGGAGCCTATGTCGAGGGCCATCTGCCGCCGGGTGTGTGGGATCCAGCGGCGCTGCACGAGGGACAGATGCGCCAGAAGGTCGCCCTGTGACCGGCGCATTGCAAGCCTCGTCGCGGCCGAGGCTGCCGCGCGGCGTGCGGCTGAAACATGATGAAGTGCGCGGCGAATGGCTGCTGCTCGCTCCCGAACGGGTAATCAAGGCGAACCCGGTGGCCCGCGCTGTGCTGGAGCGCTGCTCAGGCAGCGCGACGCTGGCCGAAATCGTTGCAGATCTGGCCAGCACCTTTGATGCGCCTGAGGCGCGCATTGAGGCCGATGTGCGGTCGCTCCTGTCATCCTTGGCCGCCAAGCGGCTGCTGGATTATTGAGGGGAAAATGGAGGCTCAAATTCCCGCACCAATCGGACTGCTGGCGGAATTGACGCACCGCTGCCCGCTGGGCTGCCCCTATTGCTCCAACCCGCTGGCGCTCGACGGGCGCGAAGGTGAGCTTGCCACGGCGGAATGGAAGCGCGTCCTCAACGAGGCGGCGGCCCTGGGCGTCTTGCAGGTGCATCTTTCCGGCGGTGAGCCTTTGGCGCGCCGCGACCTCGTCGAAATTGTCAGCCATTGTGCCGGTTTGGGGCTCTATACCAACCTCATCACTTCCGGCATTGGCATGAATGCGAGACTGGCGCGCGCACTGGCCGACGCTGGGCTCGACCATGTGCAGCTCTCCATTCAGGATGCTGATGCTGCCTCAGCCGATAAAATCGCAGGTTACAACGGCGCCTTCGCCAAAAAGCGGGAGGTCGCCGCGCTGATCACGGCGGAGGGTTTCCCGCTGACTGTCAATGCCGTGATCCATCACGCCAATGCCGCCCGTGCCGGTGCGATGGTCAGACTGGCGCTGGCGCTGGGTGCGCGCCGGGTCGAAATCGCCCATGTGCAATATTACGGCTGGGCGGTGCCGAACCGGGCGCAACTGATGCCCACCCGCGCCGAGGCCGAGGCGGCGGTGACCGAGGTCGAGGAGTTGAAGCGTGAGCTGGCCGGCCAGATCGTCATTGATCATGTCATCCCCGATTATCACGCCCGTTACCCCAAGGCCTGCATGGGCGGTTGGGGGAGGCGGACGCTGAACATCACGCCGCTCGGCAAGGCGCTGCCCTGCCATGCTGCCGATACAATTCCGCATCTCGCATTCTGGAATGTGCGTGACAAATCGCTGGCCGAAATCTGGCAGCAATCCCCCGCCTTCGCCGCCTACCGTGGCACCGCATGGATGAACGAGACCTGCCGCACTTGCGAGCGTCGCGAGATCGACCATGGCGGGTGCCGTTGCCAGGCGCTGGCGCTGGCGGGCGATGCTGCGGCGACCGATCCAGTGTGCTATAAATCACCCCTTCATGGACGCCTTGTGGAAATCATGGCGTTGGAGGCGGGGCGCGCGGAGGCCCCCTATCATTACCGCCGCGTTCCTGCACGCGCCCCGGTTTGACGGAAATTGACATGTTAAAATGGCTCGAACGCTTACTTTTCGCCAGCCGGTGGTTGCTGGTGCCGTTCTACATGGCCTTGATTGTCAGTCTGTTCGCGCTGCTCCTGCGGCTGTTTCACCATGTTTACTTGATGGCGCTGGGGATTTTCTCGACCAGCGAGAATGATCTGCTCCTGCAGGTTCTGGGCGTGATCGACATCACGCTGACCGCCTCGATGGTAATCCTCGTGATTTTCTCGGGCTATGAGAATTTTGTCTCGCGCGTCGTGCCTGAAGCTCATGATACCTGGCCCGAATGGATGACCCGGATTGATTTTGGCGGGCTCAAACTCAAGTTGATGTCAACCATTACCGCGATCACTGCCATCCATTTGCTGCGGGCCTATCTCGAAGTTGCCGATGGCAAGGCGGCCGATTTGCAATGGTCAGTGCTGGTGCTGATTGGCTTTGCCGTCACAGCATTGATTCTGGCTTTAAGCGACCATATTGGGCATAAGGTTACGCATGATTGATCTGCCCCACCCGCGTGCGGCAGCTTGAGGCAGCCTGAAACACGAAACGGGAGATCAGATTATGGCATCGACTTTCAAAGCCGAAAGTGCCGATATTGCACCGGGAGCCACCATCCCGACCAAATTCGCGTTCAATGATTTTGGCTGCACCGGCGACAATGTTTCGCCCGCCGTGGCGTGGTCAGGCGCGCCCGAGGGCACGCAGAGTTTCGCGGTCATGGTGCATGATCCGGATGCGCCAACGGGCGGGGCAGGATTCTGGCATTGGATCGTGGTCAACATCCCGAGTTCTGTCAGCGCTCTGGCGCAGGGGGCGGGCACACTCGACGGCAAGGGTCTGCCCAAAGGGGCCATGCAAATCAATTCCGATTACGGCACGGCTTGCTGGGGCGGGCCATGTCCGCCGCCCGGTGATGCGCCGCATCACTATAATTTCACCGTCTATGCGCTGAAAGTGCCGCATCTCGACCTGCCGCAGGGCGCGACCGCCTCGCTGACCGGCTTCATGGTCAACATGAATGCGTTGGCGAAAGCGACATTCACGGGCAGGTTCGGGCGCTAAAGCGTGCCGCTTTCAACAGCGGCGCTGCTACAAGATGCTCCGGTGATTTCCAGAAGTCCTGGACTGTCGAGATGGCGTCAGTCAGCCCGCACCATCAAGGTGCTGGCCCTGCTGGGGGCCTCGGATATCGAATCAGCCACGGCGCGGACGCGGGCGAGGTCCTTGATGTCATCGTGGATGGTGAGCCAATAGCTGCGCATCACGCTGCAGGCGGGCAGGATGCGCACCAGTTCCTGCTCCCTGACGCCGATATAATCATGCACGAAGCCGATGCCAACGCCCGCCTTGATCGCCTCCAATTGACCCGCCACCGAGGCACATTCAAACCTTGCGCGAGCGGGCAAAGCCTGGTCATCGAAGAAATTGAGCTGTCGGCTGAAGAGCAGATCGCCGATATAGCTGACGACGCGCAGCGGCGCGATTGCGGCGGGTGTCAACGGCGTGCCATGCTGGGCAATGAAGGCGCGGCTGGCATAGAGGCTGAGCGAATAATCGCTGAGTTTGAGTACGGCGAGACGTCCGTGTTCCGGCCGGTCAATGGTGACGGCGAGGTCAGCCTCGCGCTTGGCCAGCGAGAACGTGCGGGGCAGGGGTGCAAGCTGGATCAGCAGATCGGGATGGCGCTGCATCAGGCTGGCCATGTGCGCCGCGAGGAAAAACGCCCCGAAGCCGTCGGGCGCGCCAATCCGCACAGTGCCGCTGACAGCCACATCAGTGCCAGCGAATTCGGATTGCGAGGCCAGCATCGCCGTTTCCATCCGCTCGGCATGGTGCAAGAATTTCTCTCCCGCCGAGGTCAGCATCGCGCCCGTGGTGCGACGTTCAAACAATTTCACCCGCAAGGATGCTTCAAGCGCATTGACGCGGCGGCTGACCGTGGCATGATCAAGATGCAGATGGCGCGCCGCTGCCAGTAACTGGCCGTTGCGCGCCACGCTCAAAAAAATCCGTGCCTGATCCCAATCCATGGTTACGCCTGTTTACGCATAATGGATGAGCAATCTATCGCGTTGCTGTGCGAAAATAAAGGGAGCATCAGATCTGCACGAAAAACACACAGGGAGAGAACCATCATGGCGCAGACCTACACGCATTTTATCGGTGGCAAGCACGTAGCGGGCACTTCGAAGCGCTTTGCTGATGTGTTTCAGCCCATGGACGGCACAATACGGGCGCAGGTTGCGCTCGCCAATGGGGCCGATGTCGCAGCGGCGGTCGAAAATGCCAAGGCTGCGCAGCCGGGCTGGGCCGCCACCAACCCGCAGCGCCGGGCCCGCGTGATGATGAATTTTGTCGGCCTGCTCAACAAGCACATGAATGAACTGGCCGATCTGCTCGCCCGCGAGCACGGCAAGACCGTGCCGGACGCCAAGGGCGACATTCAGCGTGGGCTGGAAGTGGTGGAATTTGCCATCGGCATTCCGCACATGCTGAAGGGCGAATATACCGACTCTGCTGGCCCCGGCATTGACATATATTCAATGCGCCAGCCTTTGGGTGTCGTGGCGGGCATCACCCCGTTCAACTTCCCGGCGATGATCCCGATGTGGAAATTCGCCCCCGCCATTGCCTGTGGCAATGCTTTCATCCTGAAGCCGTCCGAGCGCGACCCCGGCGTGCCGATGCGCCTGGCCGAACTGATGATCGAAGCCGGATTGCCTGCAGGCATTCTGAATGTCGTCAATGGCGACAAGGAAGCTGTCGATGCACTGCTCGACCATCCTGACATCAAGGCCATTGGCTTTGTCGGCTCGACGCCGATTGCCGAATATATCTATGGCCGTGGCTGCACCAACGGCAAGCGGGTGCAATGCTTTGGCGGCGCGAAAAACCACATGATCATCATGCCTGACGCCGATATGGATCAGACGGTCAATGCTCTGATGGGCGCGGGCTATGGCTCGGCGGGCGAGCGCTGCATGGCGATTTCGGTGGCCGTGCCAGTGGGTGAAGATACCGCCAATGAATTGATGCGCCGCCTGATCCCGCGGGTCGAGGCGGCTAAAATTGGCCCCTCGACTGATCCAACCGCTGATTTCGGTCCGCTGGTTACCAAGGCGGCGCTGGAGCGGGTGCGCGGCTATGTCGAGATCGGCGTCAAGGAGGGTGCAACCCTGGCGGTTGATGGCCGGGGCTTCAAAATGCAAGGTTACGAGAACGGCTATTACATGGGTGGCTGCCTGTTTGATCATGTCACCACCGACATGCGCATCTATAAGGAAGAAATTTTCGGCCCGGTGCTTTCAGTGGTGCGCGCCAAAAACTACGAAGAGGGCCTGCGCCTCGCTAATGACCATGAATATGGTAATGGCGTCTCGATCTTCACCCGTGACGGCGATGCGGCGCGCGATTTTGCCTCGAAGGTTGAGGTCGGCATGGTCGGCATCAACGTGCCGATTCCGGTGCCGATGGCGTTTCATTCGTTCGGCGGGTGGAAGCGGTCGAGCTTTGGCGATCACGGCATGCACGGCCGCGAGGGTGTGCATTTCTATACCAAGTTGAAAACCATGACGTCGCGCTGGCCCTCGGGGATCAAGGACGGCGCCAGCTTCGGCATGCCGGTGATGCACTGAGGCCAGGCAGCCGGGACATCGACCCGCGACATTGATGCCCTTTTGGATGCAATGACGCGGGCCGAACAGGCGGGGCTGTTCTCAGGCCGCGATGTTTGATGGCCCTAAAAAGCGCTGAGGCCATCGACCAGGCGGATTTCCGAGCGGCCCGCGCCGCGCTTTTCAACGCGCACCTGCACACCGATGCGGTCAATCATCGCGGCCACATGGGTGATGACGCCGACTTTTTGGCCACGCCCCTGCAAGGTTTCGAGCGCGTCCACCGCCATGTCGAGTGTTTCAGCGTCAAGTGAGCCAAAACCTTCGTCGATAAACAAGGTGTCGACAAAGGAGGCCCGCCCCTCAAGGCCAGAAAGCGCCAGCGCCAGGGCCAATGACACCAAAAACCGCTCGCCACCCGAAAGGCTGCGTGTGGCGCGCACCTCCTCGCCCATATCCCTGTCGATCACATGCAGCGTCAACTCGGGCATGACCCCTTGGGTGAGGCGGTAACGCGGGCTCAAAGCGCGCAGGTGATCATTGGCAAGCTGCACCAGATGGCCCAAGGTGATGCCCTGCACAAAGCGGCGGAATTTGTCGCCCCCCGCCGAACCGATGGCATTGTCGACCGCCTGCCAAATCGCCAGTTCGGCTTTGGCGGTGGCGATTTCGCCGCCCAGACTTGCCGCCGCCTGGCGTGCCGCGTCATCGCGCAGCAGCCTTGCATCCAGCGCACCGGTCTGCTGATGAAAGGCCGCGATGGCATCGCTCAACGCCAGAATTTCGGCGCCCAGCGCTTCCTGATCCGCAGTGGGATCGAACCCCTCCAGCGCTTTGTCGAGGTCTTGCTGGCGCATCGCAACCGAAGTGCCCGCTTCATTCACTGCCTGGTCAAGGGATTGCGTGCGCTCGCGCAAGTCCCGGCTTTGGGAAGGATCGGCCGCCAACAAGGCCGCAATCTGGTCAGGCTGCTGCGCAATGACCTCGCAGGCAGCGGCAAACGCCGCTTCGCCAGCGTTGCGACGGAGCAAGGCGATACCCTGCGCCGCGAGCGCATCGGCACAGCGCGCCTCTGCGGCCTGAAAGGCCCCCGCCGTGGCGGATTTATGGTCGCGCGCCAAAGCCAGTTTCTCGCGGGCGTCCTGCCGGGCCTTGTTGAGCCGCGTGCGATGGCTCGCCGTCGCTTCGCCGTCAAAAAGTTCTGCCCTCGCTTTGGCTTTCTCGTCGGCTACCAAGCGCCGCTGCATCATGCGGTGATCAGTCTCGCGCGCCGTTGTCCTGGCGTGTTCTAGCGATGTTGCCGCCGCCGCGCGCGTCGGGGCAAGCTGCCGGAGGCTTTGATCCAGGCTCTCGATGCGGGCCTGCAAGGCACGATAATCTTGTGCGAGCTCAACAAACCGGGCGGCAATGCCTTGTGGGTCAGCATCAAGCTCGGCCGCACTGCACGCCGCCGCTGCCAGATAAGGCGCGATTTCACGATCAATCGACACCAGACGCGCCTCAAGCTCCGTACCGCGCACGGCACCATCGCGCGCGGCCAGCTCCGCCTGGTGCAGCGCTGCACGCCGCTCCTCCATGTGGTGGCTCACGGCCTCGATGGCAGCTTCCAGGCCCTCGCTTTGCCGCAGCAAACCATCGACCCCGGCGCGAAGACGTCGGGCTTCCGCCAGCGGCAGGAGGATGGCGGCCAGCTGCGCCTGCGCTGATTCGTAAAGTGCCGCAACTTCGGCCCCGCTTCCGGCGTCGAGCGCACGTGGCACCAGCGCGGCAAGCCCCGCTTTGGCGCATTGCGCGTCAAGCAGCGGGCGTTGTGCCGCATGTTCGGCTTCAGCTTCTGACGCTTGGTGGCGTGCCGCCTCCAGCGCCCGGCCTGCCAGCTTTTGGCGATCTTCAGCGGTGGCAAGTTCGCGCGTTACCGCAAGAAGGCGCTGGCTGGAGGCGGCGAGCGCCGCATCGAGATCATCGCGTTGGCTGCGTATCGTCGCCACCAGCTCATTGAGCGCGGTCGGCTGCGCCATATGCGGATGTTCAGTGCTGCCACATACCGGGCAGGCCTCGCCCGGCACCACCAGGGCGCGCAACTGCGCCGCTGCCGGGGAGATCGTGCTATCGGCGAGTTCGGCAAGATGCGCAATATTGGCCCGGGCGGTGCGATCACGGACCTGCGCGGCCTCCAGGGTGAGGATCTGCTGCCGGGCCAGATCGATGTCTCCCGTGGCGCTTGCAAGGTCAGTTGATGCCTGCGTCAGGTGGCGCGTTGCTTGGGCGTGGCGCTCGACGACGGTTCGCGCCTCTCGCAGCATCTCAAGAACCCGCTGAAGATTGCTCTCGCGCTCGTGCAGCTCCGGCTCGTCCAGCGCCGCGAGCTGGTTGCGCGTCTGGTTCATGTCACCAGCCAAAGCGGCCTTTTTGTCACGTTCGGCAGCTAGCCTTGCGGACAATTCCGTCAGTTCGTTGCGCAGGCGCGCCTCGGTGGTGCCAGCTTCGCGCGCTCCAGATAGCGCCTTTGCCGCTTCCAGCCTGAGAACAGCCCGCTTTTCCAGCAGCCCCAGCGCCTCATTTACCCGCTCGGCGAGAAGGCTCATCCCCGATTGCGCCTTGAGGCGGGCAACCGAGTTCAGGTGATCATTGTTGGTGGTGATCTGCGCCTGATCCAACTTAGCCAGCGCTGCGGCCTGCGCGTGCAGTGCTGTCTCTGCCAACTGGGCAGCCTTGCTGACCTCCTGAAGCTCAATTTGAGCCGTTGCCAATTCCGCATCGAGTTTTTCGGCGAGGCTCCAGAGCGGCCCGTAGCGCTTGAAGACATCTTCGGCCTCAGAGTCGGCTCGGGCAGCCTCCAAGAATTGCGCCTGAGCAGCCTCATCCTGCCTGAGACTGTCGAGTCTGGCCACCAGCATGGCGGCAAGTCGGGCCTCCGCCTCCGCCGCCAACTGCCGCGCATGGTCTCGTTCGAAGAACTTCGGGCGCAGCGGTTCGGCAAGGTCAAACGCCGCCAAAGCCGCATAATCGGCACCCGCCGCCTCGCGCTGGGCGCGGGCCAGCTCCAGGACGCCCATGGCGTCAGCGAGGTCGCCTCTGGCGTCAGCAACCCGCTTGCCATGTTCAAGCTGCGCCTTGCGGGAATCGCGCGCTGCGCTCTTGCGGCTTATGTCCTCGGCAAATTGTTCCCGCTCGGCCAGCAACTGCGCTATGGCACCGGCATCCAGCAAGCCAATGTCGCTACGACGCTGCTCGAGCTGGCCAACTGCCTTGCGCCGTTCCTCCATGCCTTCATGGACACGGATGGAGATAGCTGCATAAATTCCGGTGCCGGTGATTTTTTCGAGCAATTCAGCACGCTCGCCTTCACCCGCCAGCAGGAAGGCATCAAACTCGCCCTGCGCCAGCAGCACAGTGCGCCGGAACTGCTCGAAGGTGAGGTCGGTGCGCGCTTTGACAGCTTCCAGAACCTGGGTCTTGCCGGTCGCCACCGCGCTGCCGTCATCAAGGCGATACAATGCGCGCTGTTCGGGCTGAAGCTGCCCATTGGCGCGGCCCCGTGCCCGGTTGATCTCCCAGCGCACCCGGTAACTCTCGCCATCCTGGCCGACAAAATCCACTTCCGCAAAGCCGCTGCCAGCCCCGCGTCGCAGAATCGCCCGACCATCCTGAAGCGAAATCGCCCGCCCGCTCGGATCGGGCGCTCTTTCCTGACGCACGCCCGAAACCCTGGGATATTCGCCATAAAGCGCCAGACACAGCGCATCGAGCAGCGTCGATTTGCCGGCACCGGTTTCTCCCGTGATGGCGAACAATCCTGATCCGGCCAGGGGCTCGGCGGCAAGATTGATTTCAAACGGTGCCGCGAGGCTCGCAAGGTTGGCACCACGAATGGCAAGGATGCGCATAATCAGACAGCTTCCCGGGCGCGGTGAAACACCTCAAGATGGGCGGCATTGGGTGCAGCGCCCTCGGCCCGCTCGAAGGCGAGTCTGAACAAATCCTCGGGGTCACGCTCGGCCAGCCGGATCATCGGATCGCCGCTGGTCGCCTCATCGGCTTCGCTGGCCAAAGCCGCCACGCGAACCTCCACGACGCGAACCGGAAAGCTCTCCGCCACCCGATCAATCTCCTCGCGAAACCCCGGCACCAACCCCTCGCGGGCTAGCCGCACCTGAATATAGGGCCGCGCGTGCAGAGCCAGGGTCGTGTCCAGCGCCAAAGCCTTCAGGTGATCGCCAAAATCGGCCAGACGCATCTCGCCATCCCCAGGCAAGCGCAAAAACGCTACCGGGCGCGCCACGCTGATGTGTTCGGAGGTCATCTTGTCGCCATCAAGGCTCACCAGCGTCACCCCATGCTGATAGGGTTGCTCGGTTGCGGACAGCGGGATCAGGGAGCCGGAATAGCGGACGCTGGCCCGCCCGACCGCGTGCGGCTTGTGGAGATGGCCGAGCGCCACATAACTCGCCTCCAGGGGGAAAACGTCATGGGGCACGGCATGCTGCCCGCCCACCAGAATGCGGCGCTCGGTACCCTCCGATTCGATGCCGCCCGCGACATGGAGATGGCCGGTGGCAACAAAGGGCAAACCGTGCATCTGCGGGCGCAACGCCTCATGCAATTCGCCATAGAGGCTGCGCACCCCAGCCACCACCGGTGAAGCGTCCGCCTGATCAAGCCGTGTCAAATTGGGCAGACACGCCGCCGTGGGATAGGAAAGCGCCAGAACATGCGCTGCCAAAGCTCCCCTGGCATCGGTGAGGGGCACAAGATGGCGTGAGGCGTCGAGTTTGCCGCCAGACCTGCGCACATTGCCGACGACCCGGATGTTGAAGGCTTCCAGCAGCGGCCGTGGCGCTTCCAGCCGCCCGGCGGCATCATGGTTGCCCGCGACAATCACCGTTGTCATCTGCGGGCGTGCCAGGCTGAGGCGGGCAAGTGTGCTGTAATACAGGCGCTGCGCCTCGCCCGAGGGGTTCTGGCTGTCAAATACATCGCCTGCGATGATCAGCGCATCGACGCTACGCTCGACAATGATCTCTTCAAGGTGCCGGAATACGCTGGCGTGCTCATGGTCGCGCGCAAATCCGCGCAGTGTCTGCCCGATATGCCAATCCGCCGTGTGAAGAATACGAATCACGCCGTTGCGCCCCTCGCCAACCTGGGTATGTCTCTACCATCAGCGGGGCACAATGGGTTAGTCCTTCCCGCCAGGCCCGGCATCTTGCAAAAAAAGCCCCGAAAGCCGCTTCAGCGTGGCTTGTTTTCGGCGACCATGGCGCGCGCGTTGGGTGCCTGCGCCATATAACCGTCGATGCGACGGCGCTCGGCTTCAAAGGCCTTCTTGTCGGCACCATCAAGATCTTTGCTATGGGCCAGCTTGACCTTCAGCGGATCCTGATATTGCCCGTTGATCTTGACCTCATAGTGCAAATGCGGCCCGGTCGCGAGCCCGGTCATGCCAACATAGCCCACGATCTGGCCTTGCCGGACATGCGCGCCAGCGGTGATGCCACGCCCAAAGCCCGACATGTGGTTGTAGGTTGTGACGTAGCCATAAGCGTGCTGAATTTCGACACGTCGTCCATAGCCTGTTGACCAGCCCGCCTTGATGATGGTGCCATTGCCCGCTGCCACAATCGGCGTCCCGGTCGGTGCCGCCCAGTCAACACCCGTATGCAGACGGCTGATATGCAAAATGGGATGAAACCGCCAGCCAAAGGGGGAACTCATCCGGCCACCGGAAATCGGCTTTCTGATCAGGAATTTGCGCGATGAATGGCCTTGCGAATCATAATAGTCGACATAGCGCGAGCCTTCGCTGCGAAACCGGTAATAACGGTGCATGCCATCGCTGGTCTTCAGCGAGGCATACAGCAGGGTATGCAGGTTTTTCTTGACGACCGAGTCGGTGTAAAACACCTGGAGCGTATCACCCGGCTGTGCTGCTTCCAGGAGATCAACATCATTGGCGAAAACCTGGACCAGTTCATGGATGATGGGCTTGGGCAGATGCTGGCGCAGGGCCGATTGGTAGAGCGAATCATAGAGGGTGAGACTGTCATCGTCGCCGTTGCGATGCGACCGGCCAGGCGGTGTCGGCTTTGCAGATTGCACGGCAAAGCTGCCATCATCGGCGAGCGCGAAGGTGGTCAGCGGCTTGTCGCCATCCAGCAGGCTCACCCGCACCAACTCACGTGCCGCGCCGGCAAATTGCAGCTTGACCTGCTCGCCTTCATGATAAAGGCCACGGGATTGGCGCGCCAGAATTTTGGTCACAGCCTGCGCCTGCTGCCTGGAGACACCAGACTTGAGCAGCAGGTCGCCAAGGCTCTGATTATGTCCGGCCACCGCCAAAGCCAAATCCGGCTTGAGCTGGCCCGGCGTCGGCGATTTCAGCAAGGTGGTGACATTGGCGTCAACCATCCGCACCTTGATGGAATCGAATGCGGCTGCGTTCAGGGGGTGGTTGGGTGCCCCATGGACGGCGGCATAGGCCGCCTCGCTGGTCTGCATCAACAACTTTTGCGGCGCGAGTTGCGCGCTGGCGCTATCGCCCTTGTCCAGGCCGTTCCTGATGTGGGCAATGACCTGGGCTTCGACTTCCGAGCCATGCAAAGCGCCAGCCAGCGCACCGGGCACGTTGGCTGCCGCCAGATCGGATGTCTGGAAGGTCACGCCCGTATCGCTTGACAGCGGAACTGCCAAAGCACCTGGCTGATCGAGATGGCTTCCGGAAATCATATCCAGCGGATTGAACTTCGGCACCTCATCGCCATAGCCGAGGCTGGTGATGGTCAGCGGCGTCACAACATGGGTGAAAAACTCTTTTCCCATCATTTCCTGAGTGCCGACCTTGATCGCCACGGGCACGGCATAGGTTTGTTTTGCCGCCGTGATATCAACGGGTTGCGACAGGCGGTCATGCCGGTTCGGATTGAGCAGGCTGCGCTCGGGCGAGGGCCTCTCCGCCAACGCGATCTGCGGTCCTTTGACCAGCATGTTGCGATGCCCAAGTTCGGCAAAAATTGACAGGGCGACCAGCAAAGCTCCGGTCAACCCGGTCAGAATGGTGCCAATAAGCCAGCGCAGCGACACCCTGTGATGATCACCCGACGAATGCTTCAGGCCATCAATTTCAATGGGATCCATAATGCCGAGATCAACCGCCGACCGAAAAGCGACAGCGTTGCCGCGCGCCGACCCGCCACTGCGCCGCGCGCCGCCAGAGTCGGCAGCAACGGCGAAATCGCCCGTGGCAGAACGTGTCCGATCGAGCATTCAATCAAGCCTATTCACTGCGGGCCTACCCCGTTTTCTGGTTTTTTGCCCGTCTTTTGACATTTGACGGCCAATGAATCAGGATTTTGGACCACCCGGACTCTGCTCATTGACCCAAGGTGGCCGCTACTCCCATGCCACATCAAGCGTGACGATCGAAATTATCCAAGGCGGTCACAGGTGGCAACTCTGCTTTGTTTGTTGCTGGACTTGTCGCAAAATGCGCGGGTTGCGTCAATCTTTTCCTTGAAGCCACGGCTGACGCTGGGCCAAGGCGCGGGCCCAAACCTGCTCGAAAGCCGCTGGGCCGGACGGTTTTTGCGCCATGTTGATAATTCCGTGATAACAGGTGAAAATGACCGAGCCAAGGAAACCGACTCCATTATGACCATTCACCTGCACAAGGGCGATCTGCCCAACGCAACGCCGAAAGGCGACGCTGTTGCCATTGATACCGAAACCATGGGCCTGCAGCCCCACCGCGACCGGCTTTGTGTCGTGCAATTGTCCTGGGGCGATGGTTCAGCCGAGATCGTGCAGATCGAGCCTGGCCAAAGCGCCGCCCCCAACCTGACGCGGCTGCTGGCTGACTGCAATGTCACCAAGCTGTTTCACTTTGCCAGATTCGACATTGCCGCCATGGCGAATGCCTTCGGTGTCTATGCCTCGCCGGTCTATTGCACCAAAATCGCCTCAAAACTGGCCCGCACCTACACCGACCGCCACGGATTGAAGGATCTGGTACGCGAACTCCTCGGCGTTGAGCTTTCCAAGCAGCAGCAATCATCAGACTGGGGCGCACCGGTGCTGACCGAGGCGCAGATGGCCTATGCCGCTTCCGACGTCCTGCATCTGCATGCCTTGCGCGCACGCCTTGACCCGATGTTGAAACGCGAAGGCCGCATGGAAGTCGCAAATGCGTGCTTTGAATTTCTGCCAGCCCGCGCGAAACTGGATTTGAAGGGCTGGCCTGAGCATGACATATTTTCGCATGCGTGAGGTTCGATGAGATGAGCGGCGCAACCCTGCCACCGGGGTCACGGGCCGAGGCCTTTGCCGAAGCGGCGCGCCACAGCGCCCGCGTGCGGCGCCTGCGGCGGGCGCTGGTGCTTGGCATCGGCCTCGGCGGGGCGGCTTTGCTGGTATTTTCGATCTGGAACCCGATGGCCAAAGTGCCGAAGGGCGTCACAGTGGCGTCCGTCGGCCTCAATGGCAGCAAAGTCATCATCAAACGGCCCCGCATGACCGGCTATCGCAATGATGGCCGGGCCTATTCGGTTTCCGCCGACGGCGGCGTTCAGGATGTCAAGAAACCGAACCTCATCGACCTGACCGGCATCCGTGCCAAGTTTGCAATGGCCGATAAATCCAACGCGGCGCTGGTCGCCCCCATGGGCCATTATGATGCCAAGACCAATCTCATGCTGCTTTCAGGTGGTATCAAGCTCAAGGATGATGCCGGTTACCGCCTGCACATGCAGGATGCCGAGGTGGATCTTAAAACCAGCGCGGTTGACTCGAACCATCCGGCGCGCCTGACCACCAGCACAGGCAGCATCAATGCTGACAGTCTGCACGTGACGCAGAACGGAAATGTCATTAGTTTTGTCGGTCATGTCGTCTCGATCATGCAGCCGCAACAAACCGCCAGTCCGACTGGCGCGGAGTCCAAACCATGAAATCCAGTTTTGCCCTTGCCACCATCCTCGCGGCCGCAGCCTTGCCTGCACTGGCCCAGACCGGCGCACCGGCTTTGCTGCCTGGCGGCAATGCCAAAGACCCGGTATCAATCAATGCCGGCAAACTCGATTATCTCAGCAAGGATCAAAAGCTGATCTATTCAGGCGGCGTGATTGCGAAGCAGGGCAAGAGCACCCTGAAGGCATCGAGCTTGACGATTTTTCTGACGCAGGTGCCAGGCGGCAAGGGGGCGGCGCCAGGCCCCGCCCCCTCCGGCAATTCGGTGCAGCGCATGGAAGCGGCGGGGCCGGTGACCGTGACCTCCGGACAGGAAGTTGGCACCGGCGAGCGCGCCACCTATGACAAGGCGTCCAACAAAGTGGTGGTCTCCGGCCACGTGACCCTGACCCAGGGGCCCAATGTCACCCGCGGCGATGAGCTGACTTATAATCTGACGACGGGTCGCGCGATCGTCTCAGGCCATGTGCGGAGCCTGTTCACCCCGTCATCGGGCAGCACGTCGGCACGCAAAAAGCGCTGAGCACCGGCCAGAACGCAACCGGCTGTCGCGCGGTTTGCAAACGTCAGCGCCTTGTATGGTGCGCTGGCGTGCACCGCTCTTGTGACCCCATGCTTTGATTCCCATAAAAAATGGCGGCCCTCTTGCGAAGGCCGCCAGTCGTCAGGGAGGAAACTGCCCGGCAGCAGGCGCGCCGCAGCCGGGAAGAGCAATCAGTAATTGTAGGCGCGTTCGCCAAGGTCGCTGATGTCGAGGCCTTCGCGCTCGGCATCGGGAGCCGGACGCAGTCCAATGACCAGATCAACCAGCTTGTAGAGGATGAACGAGCCAATGCCAGACCAAAGCAAGGTCGCGACAACGGCGGTAATCTGGGCAATCATTTGCGGGCCGAAGGCGTAGGTGCCTGCATTGCCGTGGGCAATGTTGGTATAATCGGTGATGCCAACGCCGCCCAGTGCCGGATTGACCAGAATGCCGGTCATCAGCGCGCCGGTGATGCCGCCGACGCAATGCACGCCGAAGACGTCGAGCGCATCATCGTAGCCAAACATCTGCTTCACCCGTGACACGAAGAAGAAGCAGATCGGGCTCACCATCAAGCCAAGCACAACTGACCCCATCGGGCCGGCAAAGCCGGAGGCGGGGGTGACGGCAACAAGGCCGGCAACTGCGCCCGAGCAAAGGCCCAGCAGGGTCGGCTTGCCCTTTTCGAACCATTCGACAAACATCCATGACAGGGCTGCTGCAGCCGTCGCGACCATGGTGTTGACGAAGGCCAATGCGGTGACGCCGGTGGCTTCAAGGTTGGAGCCAGCGTTAAAGCCAAACCAGCCAACCCAAAGCAGGGATGCGCCGATCATGGTCATGGTCAGGGAGTGCGGCGACATCGGCTCTTTGGGGTAGCCGATACGCTTGCCAAGCACCAGCGCGCCAACGAGGCCCGCGATACCAGCATTGATATGCACGACGGTGCCGCCGGCAAAATCAAGCGCGCCGACGCCGCCCATCCAGGGAGCCGAGCCAGCCGACAACCAGCCAGCTGCGGTGGGCCCAGCAGCAGCATCCATCAGCGCCTGAGCAGCCTTCAGTTTCACAGGGTCCTTGCCAGCGTCGGCAATGGCTTTGGCAGCCTTGGCGACGTCATCGGGCGTGACCGAACTCCATACCCAATGGGCAATCGGGAAATAGATCACTGTGACCCAGAGCAGCATGAACAACACCACTGCCGAGAATTTCATGCGCTCGGCAAAGGCACCAACGATCAGCGCGGGCGTGATCATCGCGAAGGTCATCTGGAAGACCATGTAGGCCAGTTCAGGCACATAGGCATGGTTCGAGAAGGTCGGCCATGCCGAATCTGACGTCACCCCCATCAGGAAGGATTTGCCAAAACCACCAATATAGGCGTTCCAAGATCCGCCATCGCCAAAGGCCAGGCCATAGCCGTAAATGACCCAGACCACGCCGACCAGGGACACAATCATGAACACCTGGGCCAGCACTGAGGCCATGTTCTTGGTGCGAACAAGGCCGCCGTAGAACAGGGCCAGGCCGGGAATCGACATCATCAGCACAAGCGCCGAGGACGTCAGGAGCCAGGACGTATCGCCCTTGTCGATGGGGTGAGCAGCATCGGCGAAGGCGCTGGTGGCGCAGATGCCGGCAAGAAGAAGGCCAAGGCCGAGCGCCTTGAGCGCTGTCTTTGGCGGTGGAACCAGTCTCATGTCTGAAAACTCCAGATGAAGGGTAGGGTGATGATGCAGGATGCGACTCAGAGCGCGTCAGCGTCTTTTTCGCCGGTGCGAATGCGAACGGTGGCTTCAAGCGGCATGACAAAAATCTTGCCATCTCCAATCTGCCCGGTGCGCGCCGCTGTGGTGATCGCGTCAACGACCTTGTCGGTCATGTCAGCGGCTATCGCCACCTCGATCTTGATTTTGGGCAGAAAGCTCACGGCATATTCAGCGCCGCGA
Source organism: Beijerinckiaceae bacterium (assembly GCA_027311205.1). Classification (GTDB taxonomy): domain Bacteria; phylum Pseudomonadota; class Alphaproteobacteria; order Rhizobiales; family Beijerinckiaceae; genus REEB77. The sequence goes on from DAICZI010000002.1 coordinate 19,377, forward strand.
TAAATCTCGGTATGGCCCTTCTGGCGGCCGTAGCCCTTCACTTCAGTCACTGTCAGGCCGTGCACGCCGATGGCGGTGAGCGCGTCGCGCACCTCCTCGAGCTTGAATGGCTTGATAATCGCCATAACGATTTTCATCTCATTGTCCCTCTGTCAGGCCCAGCTGGCTGGAAGCCGGGCGGCTTCGTTTTTGATCCGTCAACAGCGCCGCACTACGGCACTGCCCAAAGATGCAAACAAATGCCGTGCCAAATTCCATGCTGCGGCAAATTGAGGGGGGCGAGGTCGGGAAAAGTGGCAAATCTGCCACAAGGATGAAGGATGCGTTGGCCTGAGGGTGCCAGAGCCTGGCTCTTGGGCAGTCGTGGCGGCGCTGTTGCTTAAAAAATAAGCAAGTGTCTGCTCGAAATTAAGGCAGTGCGACGCCGAGATTTAAGCGCGCAGGCGGATCAGCCCTTCTTGCGCCACCGAGGCGACCAATGCGCCGTTGCGGGCATAGAGGGAACCGCGCGTCAGGCCGCGCCCGCCGCTGGAATTGGGGCTGTCCTGCACATAGAGCAGCCATTCATCGGCGCGAAAGGGGCGGTGAAACCAAAGCGCGTGATCAAGGCTGGCGACCTGCAAATTACGGTCAAACACTGACTTCCCATGGCTGATCAGCGCCGTATCAAGCAAGGTCATATCGGAAAGATAGGCGAGCACCGCCCGGTGAAGGGCTGGATCATCCCCCAGTGGTTCCACGGTTTTCACCCACATCAATTGCTGGGCTGGCAATTTGACGCCACGCCGCAGATAACGCGAGGTGCCGACCGGACGAAACTCAACCGCCCGCTTGCGGGCGAAATAACGCTGCACGGCTTCGGGCACGGCATCGCCCAGCGACGCCATCACTTGCGCCTCGGTTGGCAGGGTTTCAGGATCGGGCACATCGGGCATGGCGAAGGCATGCTCCAGCCCTGGCTCTTCAACCTGAAAGGAAGCCGAAAGCGAAAAAATCGCCTGGCCGTGCTGGATCGCGACCACGCGACGTGTGGTGAAGCTGCGGCCATCGCGGATGCGGTCAACCTCATAGACAATCGGTGCTGCCGGATCGCCGCCCAGCATGAAATAGGCATGCAGGGAATGGGGTGCCCGCCCCTCCACCGTGCGCGCCGCCGCGACCAGCGCCTGGGCAATCACCAGGCCGCCAAAAACCCGCTGCCAGCCCACTTTCGGGCTGACGCCACGAAAAATATTGACCTCGATAGTTTCAAGATCCAGCATCGTGACCAGTTCATGGACGGGATCAAGTTCGGGCGAGAAGGGTGGGGCTGAAGCGGACATGGATCTTCCTTCGGACACAGTCCACAGGTGAACCAAACCGGGCGGCGCCGTCAAG
>DAICZI010000300.1:0-2776 GCA_027311205.1 Beijerinckiaceae bacterium
GCAACGGGCATGGCCGCCAAGGCGAGCGATGCCGCCGCAACGGCAACCAGCGGCGCGGCAGGGATGATGGCGGGTGCCACTGGTGCCGTCACTGGCGCAGCCAGCAACGCGACCAACGCGGTGTCGGGCGCGGCAACGGGCATGGCCGCCAAGGCGAGCGATGCCGCCGCAACGGCAACCAGCGGCGCGGCAGGGATGATGGCGGGTGCTGCCATGGCGGCAAAATCCACGACTTCGCCGGCAGCGCTGCCGGGCGAAGCACCGCCCGCCCTCGCAGCCCCGATGGGCGGCAAGGCCGACGATCTCAAACTGATCAAAGGCATTGGCCCGAAAAACGAAGCGGTACTGAACGGCCTCGGCTACCACCATTTCAGCCAGATTGCCGCCTGGACGCCGCCTCAGGAAGAATGGATCGGCCACAGGATGGCCTTCCCCGGTCGGATCGAGCGTGAGCATTGGGTGCCGCAAGCCAAGAGCCTCGCGGCAGGCATCGACACTGACCACGCGCGCGCGGTCAAGGCCGGGCTCAAGATCGAAGATTCAGCAGAAGATCACATGGTTGCGGCGAGCGCCCCGGCCACCGTCTCCTTCCTGCGGGACCCGCCAGCCAAGTCGACGACAGCAGCCATGGTTTATGGCCCGCACCACGTCTTGGTGATGGCCAGCGACAGCCACCTGCCCGGCAAGGCTCCGGCCACGCAGGTGCACGCCGATGATGGGCGCGGCGACGACCTGACCCAGATCAAGGGCATTGGTGCCGTCAACCAGAGCACACTCAATGCCCTCGGCGTGCATCATTTCCATCAAATCGCCGCCTGGACACCCGACAACGCCACCTGGATGGGCCATAAAATGGCCTTTCCGGGCCGTATCGAGCGTGAGGAATGGGTGCCGCAAGCCAAGCAACTGGCGCTTTCCCGGCCCGCCCCGGTCGCTCGTGCCGCTGAACCGGCACCGGCGGCGGCTTTGGCCGATGAGGGCGCACATGAAGGCCAGCGCCCTGCCGGATTCATGACGCCACGCGGTGGCAAGGCCGATGATCTCAAACGCATTCGCGGCATTGGTCGTCAGAATGAAGAACGGTTGAATGGACTTGGTATCTGGCATTTTGACCAGATTGCCGGATGGAGCCACAAAAACGCGCGCTGGGTCGGTTCCTATCTGGCCTTCCCCGGCCGCATTGATCGCGAGGAATGGGTGTCGCAAGCCAAGGTTTTGGCATCAGGCCAGGAGACCGAGTTTTCCAGGCGTGTCGAAGCTGGCGAAGTTGCTTCGTCCCTGCCCGAAGGCGTGCACAAGCACCCGCATTGAGAGCTGCGGCCAACGACCACTTCGGCACGCCACGTTGCGGGCGTGCCGAACCATGATCGGGCAATTGTTGCGGTTTATGCAGCAAGAGTCAGGGGCCTTGCCCCCCGCCCTGCAGAAGCTGATGGCAGCCTGATGGCTTGAAGGCGGGTGGCCCAAGCCACGCCGCCAAAGCTCACCGGCATTGCCCAACTTCCCAGCCCAGCATGGCCTGTTTGCGGGTCAGGCCCCAGTGATAACCGGTGAGTGCGCCGCTTTGGCCGAGCACGCGGTGACAGGGCACCACGAAGCTCACTGGATTGCGACAGACCGCAGCGCCCACCGCCCGCGCCGCCTTGGGGCGGTCGATCCTTGCGGCAATGCGCCCGTACGTGGTGGCTTTGCCCATCGGGATGCGCAAGAGCGTCTCCAACACCCGCACTTCGAAGTCGGTGCCGATCAGCACCACGCGCAGCGGCGTCTCGGGTTGCCATAACTCGGGCCGGAAGGCACGCGCCGCATAGGCTGCGGTGAGCGCCTGATCTTCGACGAAGCGCGCCGCTGGCCAGCGCGCCCGCATATCGGCAAGGCCGACATTCCGGTCGCCATCGATAAAGCCGAGTCCGGCCATGCCGCGCGGCGTTGCCACCACAATAGCCTCGCCGAATGGGCACGGGTGGAAGCCATAGGCGAGCACCAGCCCAGCGCCGCCCTTGCGATATTCCTGCGGCGACAGCGCCTCATGGGTGACGAACAGATCATGCAGCCGCGAGGGCCCGGAAAGGCCGAGATCGAGGCTGGTCTCGAACAGATTGGCCCCTTCCTGCAGCAGTTTGCGGGCGTGGTCGAGTGTCAGCGCCGCCAGAAAGTCCTTGGGGCTGAGCCCGGCCCAGCGCCGGAACACCTCGTGAAATTGCTTCGGGGTGAGGCCGACATGCGCGGCAATGGCCTCGATGCTCGGATGCGAACGCCATTTCTGGCTCATGAAAGCAATGGCATCGCGCACGCGGGCGTAATCATCGTCCTCTGTCACATCCATTGTGTGGGCTTGCATCATGGGGACAGCCTTGCATCGTTAAGGAGGCTTCATCATGCCGCAAGCACCACGGCCGCGCCACCCGTTTTCACCGCGCATTGATCCATCCCGCGCACAATAGGCCGCTCTTCATCGTCAGAAGCAGCGAACGATTCGTGGCCGCACATCCTTGCACGCCTTGGCCAACGCCGCCTCCAATTCCCAGCGGCAGCAAGGCCACATGCGACGCTCGATTACAGCTATAACCCTTTGCGTCTTATCACTTTTTTCATTTGCGATCACTGTTATTACATTTATGCGACAGTTCACATCTCTACTTTATCACGTATAACAATTGCAAAAACACATTAATGCTTTATTTTTTCGAGTTGACATCACATTTTTCCTTGATATCGTGGCTTTGTGACTTGCGGCATTCGAAACTTAATATCATATTTGAAGGTGGCCAATGGA
>DAICZI010000300.1:2786-3092 GCA_027311205.1 Beijerinckiaceae bacterium
CCCGGAACCGTCGGCGGCGGTAAAAGTTGGGGTTTTTGACGGACGACCACTACTTTGAGCTTTATGCCGCCATTTTTGCGGCCTTGCTCGAATGATATTTGGCCATCTGTTTGACATTTTCCCTATTTATGCTTCGGAGTTCGTAATATTGCGTCTTTTTAAGCGAGCTCCAACCTCTTCGCTGCTGACCCGGCGAAGAGGCGTTCCACACGCCAGGACATTTTTGCCTAACAACAGATACGGCCGCCGCTACGCGTGGCTCATCGCAGTTCTCGGGGCAGTTCTCGGGCTGCCGCTGTTATTTGC
>DAICZI010000301.1 GCA_027311205.1 Beijerinckiaceae bacterium
TAGCGGAAATCGCCAATGCCCGAGGCGGCCAGGGTCTTGATCGGCCCTGCCGAAATCGCATTGACCCTGATACCCTTTTCACCAAGATCAGCCGCCAGATAGCGCACGCTGGCTTCCAGCGCCGCTTTGGCGACACCCATGACATTGTAATGGGGCATCCACTTTTCAGCGCCGTAATAGGTCAGGGTCAGCAGCGAACCGCCCTTTGGCATCAGCTTTTCGGCCCGCTGCGCCACGGCTGTGAAGGAATAGCAGGAGATCAGCAGCGAATTGGAAAAGTTTTCCGAGGTGGTCTCGACGTAGCGCCCGGTCAATTGATCCTTGTCGGAAAAGGCTATGCAATGGACGACAAAATCGAGGTGGCCCCAGACGCGCTTGATCTCGGCAAACACGGCATCAAGCGAGGCCGTGTCAGTGACATCGCAATGGCCGACAACCAGGCCATCAAGCTCCGCGGCCAGAGGCCGCACGCGCTTTTCCAGCGCCTCGCCCTGATAGGAAAAGGCCAGTTCCGCCCCCGCGGCGCGGGCCGCCTTGGCGATGCCCCAGGCAATTGAACGGCTGTTGGCAAGGCCGAGAATCAAGCCACGCTTGCCAGCCAGAATCGCGCTCGTTACCGGCGCAGTATCGCTTTCATCCTGCATAAATCTCTCACATGAAGTTCAGGGAGGGCCGAGCGGCGGTCAGGCACGCCGTGAGACTATCCCCGCGTGTATGCTTTCAAGCGCGCCGATGCAAGCGCGCGACAGGATTTTCACGGGAATTGCGGCACCAATCAACGCTTGAGCGCAAAGTCGGCTTTCTTTCTGGCGCAAAAGTCCTCGAAACGGGGCAAGGCTCGCTAAATAAATCCTGCGCCCGCAGTGCTGCCTACTGGAAAATTCCGCGCGGTTAAGTTAACATTTGGTTAATGTCATGACCGGCTCGCAGGAGGTCGGCAAGGCGAGGGAAGCGACCTTGAATCTAAGGCACGAAATCGAACTTGTGACTCCGGCGCTGCGGCGCTTTGCACAGGCCTTGTCCTCCGAGACCGAAGAACTGGCGTCCGGTTGTGGCGACGATATTGTGCACGAAGCCCTGTTGCGCGCGCTGAAATATGAACGTCCGCCTCATGGCCTTTCGGTGCGGCTATGGATGTATGGCCTCGTGTGCAACGTTCACCGGCAGGAAGCTGGCGCGAACCAGGCTGTCGCGCGCGACATCAGGATGCGGCGGCACCACACCCTGCGCGAGGCTAATGGTGCCCTGTGGCCCGAGCCTTTGGTGGCCGTCACCAGCGCTTTGCAGAAACTTGATGTCGAAATCCGGGAATGCCTGCTGCTGGTGGCGCTGGAAGGGCTCAGCTACGCCGAAGTGACCGAAGTCTTGAAAATTCCGATGGATGTGATGCTGGCAAGGTTGTCGCGCGCCAGGGCGACACTGGCGGTGCAAATGAAATACAACGCTGTCCGCCCTGCTCCGACCGGGACCAGGCCATTGCCCTCCGCCCATTTGCGGCTGGTGAAATAGGAGAATCAGCCTGTGAGCGATGTCATGCTGCAAGCTTCTGACGCTGACCTTCACCGGTATGTCGATGGTGAGGGTGCCCAGCGCGAGCGTGAGGCAGTGCGCCAATGGCTGGATGTCCATGAGGATGACGCCGCAAGGGTCGATGTCTGGCGGCTGCAGCGGCAGTTGCTGCACGCCCGGTTTGATGGCGTGCTGCGTGAAAGTCTGCCCGCCGCGCTGTCGTTGCGCGCCAGCAGCGCCACCCGCTTTGCGATCTCGCCACAGGCGACCGGGTTGCACACTGGGGCTTTGCGTGCCGAACCGCCGCTGACCGCAAATTTGAGCGATGATAGCGCCGATTTTGGCACGGGCCATCGGCTATTAGGCGCCTATATCCTGGGTTTTTGTTCGGCGCTGGTGCTGGTTTGCCTGTTGTTGCTGGTTCACGGGAACTAAGCGCCACCAACCCGTCTGAGGGAAGATCTGCTTGTCTCAGTTCCGGTTGGTTGCAACTTTGGGCAGGAGCACCACGACTTCATCTTTGGCGACGAGGCCGAGGACGCTGCGCGCTTCATTATCGAGCAGGTCGGCGTCGATGACACCGCTGCGAATCAGCATCACCCGATGACGCCAGGCAGCTTGCTCATTGGCGAGGGCGGCGGATTGTTTCGCCAACTGGCCCATTTCCGCCTGATAGCGATCCCGCGCCTTGAGGCCACGCGCACCGAACACAGCACTGTAGATGAAATAGCTGCTCAACCCCGCAGTGACCACATAAAGCAGCAGCGAGGTGACGATAGAGCGGAGGCGTCGAGACTTGACCATGTCCGGCATCATCGCCGGGCAAGGTTAAGAAAATCTCAAGAAAGGCGCAAGGCATCGCGCCCGGCATAGCTTGCCTGCGGGCCGAGCATCTCCTCGATGCGGATGAGTTGATTATATTTCGCCAACCTGTCCGAGCGCGACAGCGAGCCGGTTTTGATCTGGCCGCAATTGGTGGCAACTGCCAAATCGGCGATGGTCGTGTCCTCGGTTTCCCCCGAGCGATGCGACATTACAGCCCGGTAGCCGGCCCGATGCGCCATGTCGACCGCGGCCAATGTCTCGCTCAAGGTGCCAATCTGGTTGACCTTCACCAGAATCGCATTGGCGGTGCGGGTCTTGATGCCCTGGGCCAGGCGCGTGACATTGGTGACAAACAAATCATCGCCAACGAGCTGGCAATAGGGGCCAAGCTTGTCGGTGAGCTGCTTCCAGCCTTCCCAATCATCTTCCGACATGCCATCCTCAATGGAGGCGATGGGATATTCATGCGCCAGCGTCGTGAGGTAGTCGACCTGCTCGCCAATCGAGCGTTTGATGCCCTCGCCCTGATAATCATAAACGCCGTCCTTGAAGAACTCAGTCGCGGCGCAATCGAGGCCGAGCACGATGTCGTGGCCCGGCTCGAACCCGGCCGCCTCAATGGCTTTCAGGCTCGCCTGCAAAGCCAGGTCGCTGGTCATCTGGCCTTCTGCTGCAATATGCCGCTCGCGGATGCCGCTGCGCGACACAATCCACTCATCCGACGTATCGACGATTTTTTCCAGATCAAAATTAGTG
>DAICZI010000302.1:0-286 GCA_027311205.1 Beijerinckiaceae bacterium
CGATGAACCAGCGCGCCGAGGATATTTTGATGGGCGCTCCCGCACCCGCAACGCCCAGGCAATTGCGTGAGCTTTCCATGCGCTTCACGCCGCAGAACAAGGACACATGACCATGCCGCGCACGCGGCTCTATCTCTTCGACACCACGCTGCGCGATGGCGCGCAGACGACCGGCGTTGACTTTTCGCTTGATGACAAGCGCCGCATTGCGGGGCTGCTGGACGAGCTTGGCCTTGATTATGTCGAGGGCGGCTATCCAGGCGCCAACCCGCTCGATACCGAGTTT
>DAICZI010000302.1:296-3083 GCA_027311205.1 Beijerinckiaceae bacterium
GCGTCAAACCGGTCAGCAAGGCGAAGTTCTGCGCCTTTGGCATGACCAAGCGGGCAGGGCGTTCGGTCGGCAATGATCCCGGCGTTGCGGGCTTGCTGGAAGCGAAGGCCGACGTCATCACCTTTGTCGCCAAGGCCTGGGATTATCAGGTCAAGGTGGCGCTGGGCATCACGCTCGACGAAAACCTAGCGAGCCTCACCCAATCCGTGGCATTTGCGGTGAGCCAGGGCCGCGAGGTGGTGTTTGATTGCGAGCATTTCTTTGATGGCTACAAGGCCAATCCGGCCTATGCGCTGCAATGCGCCAGCGCGGCGCGGGCGGCCGGGGCGCGTTGGGTGGTGCTCTGCGATACCAATGGCGGCACCTTGCCCGATGAAATCAGCCGCATCGTCCGCGAGGTGACCCAAACCATCCCCGGTGCATGGCTTGGCATCCACGCCCACAATGACACCGAAAACGCCGTTGCCAATTCCCTGGCCGGGATTGAAGCCGGATGCTGCCAGGTCCAGGGCACGCTCAACGGGCTTGGCGAGCGCTGCGGCAATGCCAACCTGACCTCGCTGATCCCCAGCCTGCTGCTGAAGCCGGAACTGGCCGCCCGCTTCGAGACCGGGATCAGCCTTGAATCGCTGACCCATCTCAGCAAGATCAGCCATACGCTCGATGAATTGCTCAACCGCGCGCCCAACCGCCATGCGCCTTATGTCGGTTCAAGCGCCTTTGCCACCAAGGCCGGCATTCACGCCTCCGCCGTGCTGAAGGATCCGCGCACCTACGAGCATATTGACCCCGGCATGGTCGGCAACCAGCGGCGTGTGCTGATTTCTGACCAGGGCGGCAAATCCAATATTCTCAGCGAATTGGAGCGGCTTGGCATCGCCGTCCACAAGGATGATCCGCGCGTCAACCGGCTGCTTGAGGAGGTCAAGGAGCAGGAAGCCCAGGGCTATGCCTATGAGGGGGCGGATGCTTCGTTCACGCTGCTGGCGCGCCGGGTGCTGGGGGAGGTGCCGCACTTTTTCGAGGTCGAGCATTACCGCGTCAACGTCGAGCGTCGGCACAATGCCCTTGGCGAACTGGCGACCATGGCCGAGGCCATAGTCAAGCTCAACATCGACGGCGAAACGCTGATTTCGGCGGCAGAAGGCAATGGCCCGGTCAATGCGCTGGATGTGGCGCTGCGCAAGGATCTCGGCAAATACCAGCGCTTCATCGACGATGTGAAGCTGCGAGATTATCGCGTCCGGGTGTTTCAGGGCGGCACCGACGCGGTAACGCGGGTGCTGATCGAATTTGGAGACAGCAAGGGCGCGCGCTGGTCCACCGTTGGCGTCTCCGCCAACATCATCGACGCCTCGTTCCAGGCTTTGGTGGATTCGCTGACCTACCGGCTGTTGACGCTGGCGGCGTAGCGGCGGGAATCAGCAGTTTCAGATCAGCAAAACGCCGTCATGGCGAGGAGCGCAGCCAAGATGCGCGCGCAATGACGGATTTGCTGGCCTAACACCATAACCAACCAAGAGGACAGTTGCATCCTCACGCATCTATTGGTTGGCGCTGGCTTTGACCGTAATTTTGCTCATCAGCTCCGCCGGGCCGGCCATCTTGGCGGCCATCGCGTCGGCGGCACCAATCCCTTCAGTGCTGGTGGCGAGGATGTCGATATTTTTTGGATCGCCCAAAAATTTGGCCAGTGCCGCAGCTATGTCCTTGCTTCCGGCGCTGGGGCCGAGCACGGCCGGAACCATGGTGCCAGCGCCCGCAATCAGCTGCTGGGTGAATTGCTGCGGGGTCTCGCTGGAGGTGGCGGCTTCGGCGCTCAGGTATTTTTGCACGACGCCCTGATTGTCAATGTGCAGATGCAGCAATGTGGCTTTGGCCGGAAGCAGCGCGGCCTCTGTCGCCGCCATATTGCCGCCGAGCAATGTCTTGCCGACATCGGTGACCTTGAGCCCCAGCGTCGCCGCGCCAACTCCGGCACCTTTTACGGTCAGGTCTTTCACCTCGATAACGCCATTCGCGAGATCCCACGACATGGCATTCGACAAAGATAGATCAAGCTGATGATAGAAATCGGTCTTGAATTTGGTCAGGCCGGGGCTATCGGGCAATTGATCGAGATCGATTTTCAGATGGTCAAGGTTAAGGGCATAGCTCGTGGGCGGAGCGGTCGGCACCGAGGTTTCGGCAAACTTGAGCGCATCCAGAGTCACCGTCACCGGCTTGACCTTTGTGGCCGCAGGGGGCTGGCCCGGCGTGGTGGAAATCACAATGTCCTGAGCAATGAAATGGTCAAAGCTCGCTGATGACAGCAGATCGCCTTCCAGCGCCAGCATTTTCGACACTTCTTGCGGATCGGCAGGTTGGCCGGGCGTTGGATGTGGCAGGGCGGCAGCGAATTTGATCAAAGGCACCGCCATGCTGCGGAGTTGCATATTGGTCAATTCGCCAGATTTGACGGCGATATCCCAGGAAACCAGGCCTTTTGGCGTGGGGGCCACCACGTGCATGGCCACGCCGGTGAATTTTTGATCGCCAACCGCCACCTGCCGCGCTTCCTGATTATTTTGGCGCGCATCAAGCATCCAATGCAGGTAAACCGGCAGGCTGAGTTGGTCGAACGACATGCTGTCAAGCGCCTCCGTGCCCTTCACGGACGGGCCTTTTGCTGGCTTGGAATCGAAGGTCGCATCGGTCTTGCCCAATGTGGCATGGGCGATCACGCCGTGATCGACTCCGGTGAGGGCGATGTCGTGGTAGTTGGCAACCCAATGGCTGCTCACTATC
>DAICZI010000303.1 GCA_027311205.1 Beijerinckiaceae bacterium
GACCAGGCGGCGGATGACTGGTTCGAACGCATGTTCGCTGAACCGGACGTCAAGGCGGAGCTTGGGCATGATGTCGTGGCGCAAACCGATGCGCCTTCGGGCTCTGCGCAGCCCGCGGAGGCGGCTCCGCCCGCCATGGAGCCAGCGCATTTGCCCGATGCCCATTTGCCCCATGTCGAGGCCGCCAAGCCGCTGCCCCATGCCCAGCCCGAACATGCCGCGCCCACCCATCCGGTATCGGAAGTTGTCGCCCGCCATGAAGCTGACGGCATCACCTACACCATGTATGCCGATGGCTCGATAGATGCCGATGACGGCGTCACCTCGCGCCATTTTGCTTCCATGGACGAATTGGCGGCGAGTATCAAAGGCTGACCTGGTCCTGCCAACCCACCATCGTCAAGGCAAAGGCATAGTCGGTGGCAACTTCGGCCAAATGATCGAAGCGTCCCGAGGCCCCGCCGTGGCCAGCATCCATATTGGTTTTCAGCAGGATCGGCCCGCCGCCGGTCATGGTCTCGCGCAATCTCGCCACCCATTTGGCCGGTTCCCAATAGGTCACGCGCGGATCGCTGAGGCCACCCTGTGCAAAAATCGCTGGATAGGCCTGCGCCTTGATATTGTCATAGGGCGAATAGGCGGCGATGCTGGCGAAAGCCTCGGCGCTCGCCAGGGGGTTGCCCCATTCCTGCCATTCGGGCGGGGTCAGAGGCAGGCTGGCGTCGAGCATGGTGTTGAGCACGTCAACAAAGGGCACGTCGGCAAGAATGGCGGCGAACAGTTCAGGTGCCATATTGGCAATCGCCCCCATGAGCATGCCGCCGGCGCTGCCACCATGCGCGACAATGCGGCCCTTGCTGGTGTAGCCACTCGCAATAAGGTGCCGCGCGGCGGCCAGAAAATCATGAAACGTGTTCGGCTTGTGGGCCAGCTTGCCCTGCTCGTACCAGGCAAAACCCTTCTCGGTGCCGCCGCGCACATGCGCAATGGCATAGACAAAGCCACGATCCACCAGCGACAGGCGCGTCGAACTGAAGCTCGCCGACAGGGCGTGGCCATAAGCACCGTAGCCATAGAGCAGCAAAGGCGCACTGCCATCCAGCCGGGTGCCCTTGCGATAGAGCAGCGACACCGGCACCTCGGCTCCATCGTCACTGCGGGCGAAAATCCGATCCGTGACATAATCCTCGGGGTTGTGGCCGGAGGGAATAACCTGCTCCTTGACCATGCGGCGCTCGCGCGTTGCCATATTGTAATCAAAGGTGCGGTGCGGCGTCGTCATGGATGAATAGGTGAAGCGCAGCCAGGGCGAATCATATTCGTAGCCAGGGTCAAGGCCAAGCGCATAGGCTTTTTCATCAAAGGCGATGGCGTGGGTGTCGCCATCCTGCCAGCGGCGAATCATGATGCGCGGCAGGCCCGCTTCGCGCTCCATCCACACCAGATATTCCTTGAAAACCGCAAGACCAAGGCACATGCGGCCCGGCACATGCGGGTTGAGGTCGCGCCAATGGCTGCGGTCCAGCCCGGTGAGCGGGGCCTGCATGATCTTGAAATCCTTCGCGCCGTCAGCGTTGCAGCGGATCAGCAGCCTATCGCCGTGATGCTCGACTTCATAACGCAGACCCGGTTGGCGGGGCTCGATCAACTGCGGGCGCGCCTGCGGATCGTCAAGGTCGAGCAATCGGCTTTCGCTGGAATCATGGTCGTGCGAGCGGATCACCGCAAAGCGGCGTGAGCGCGTCATCTCCAGATGCGCGAACAGTGACGGATTTTTCTCCTCGAAAATCAGGTCGTCGGTGGCGACCGGTGTGCCAATACGATGGCGCATGATGCGTGCGGGACGATGGTTCCTGTCAATCTTCACATAATAGATCGCGCTGCCATCCGAACTCCAGATCACCGTGCCATCGGTGCGGCTGATGCGGTCGCGCCGGTTGCGCCCGCGCGCCATATCCAGAAACCGGATGGTGTGCAGTTCCGAGCCCTGCGTGTCGGCGCTCCACGCCAGCAGGCCATGGTCAGGCGCGTGCATCGCGTCGCCAAAGCTGAAATAATCATGCCCCTGGGCGAGAGCATCGCCATCCAGCAGCAAGGTCTCCGGCCCACCACCGCGCGGACGACGGCAATAAAGCTCATGCTCGCCACCCTCTCTTGTGCGCTCATAATAGTCGAACGGCCCGTCAGGGCAGGGCGGATCGGCGTCTTCTTCCTTGATTCGCGCCCGCATCTCCGCGAGCAGGCTGCGCTTCAGCGGCTCTTGCGGGGCCAGCAACGCCGCCGCATAGCGGTTTTCATCGTCCAGCACGGCGCGGATAGGGGCGGGCAGCACCGTCGGGTCGGACAGGACCTCCTGCCAATTATCGGCCCGCAGCCACGCATAGGGGTCCTTGACCTCTGTTGCGTGAAAGCTGCGGGTTGTCATGAGGCTGCGGATGTGCGGCGGCTTCGGGCTGTTGGGGGTGTCGCGTGTCATGCCCGAGCTTTAGCTGCCCTCCGGCTTAAAGTGAAGGGCATGGCCGTTCATGCAATAGCGCATGCCGGTGGGGCGTGGGCCATCATTAAAGACATGGCCCAGATGCGCCTCGCAGGTGGTGCAGCGCACCTCGACGCGCCGCATCATGTGCGAGCGGTCTTCATGGTTTTCCACCACATCGCTGGCCACCGGGGCGGTAAAGCTCGGCCACCCGGTTCCCGAATCAAATTTTGTTTCGGACGAAAACAACGGCGTGCCACAGCAGGCGCACAAATAGCTGCCCTTGGCTTTTTGATCCCAGTTCGGCCCCATAAAGGCTGGTTCCGTGCCCTGTTTCCGCGCAACGCGATATTGGTCAGGCGTGAGCATCGCCTGCCATTCAGCGTCGGTGCGGATAATTTTCCTGATTGGGTTCATATGCGAACTCCCTTGTGGATAAAGCTTTCCAGAAATAAAGCATTTGTCCATGCTTGCGAAGGCCCGCCACTCCGGGCTTCCGTCAAAACCGCGTGAGCGCGGCGTGAACCCGGCTTCGCCTCCAGCCCCATGATTTATTTTGCAACGCGCTATGGCATTGTCTTTATTGATTTTATCATCGTCCACGCC
>DAICZI010000304.1 GCA_027311205.1 Beijerinckiaceae bacterium
GATGTGATTGACGAGCGCCCCAAGTGCCGTGGTCACCGGGGGCAGGGCTGCGGTGTGGCCAAGCCGTTCGGCAGCGGCCATGCGTCCGCAGAGCAGGCCGACGGCGGCGCTTTCGACATAGCCTTCGCAGCCGGTGATCTGCCCGGCAAAGCGCAGGCGCGGATCGGCCTTCAGCCGCAAGGCCGCGTCCAGCCCGCGTGGTGAATTCAGGAAAGTGTTGCGATGCAGGCCGCCGAGCCGGGCAAATTCCGCCCCTTCAAGGCCGGGAATCAGCCGCAACACGCCTGCCTGAGCGCCATATTTGAGCTTGGTTTGAAAGCCGACGATATTGTAGAGCGTGCCCAGCGCATTATCCTGGCGCAATTGCACCACCGCATGGGGCTTTTGGCCGGGATGATGCGGATTGGTCAGGCCAACCGGTTTCATCGGGCCATGGCGCAGGGTTTCGCGCCCGCGCGCCGCCATCACCTCGATCGGCAGACAGCCGTCAAAATAGGGTGTATTTTCAAAGTCCTTGAAGGGCGTGGTCTCCCCCTCCAGCAGCGCGTCGATCAAAGCTTCGTAGGTGTCGCGGTCAAGCGGGCAATTGATGTAATCAGCACCGGTGCCGCCTGGGCCCTTCTTGTCGTAGCGCGACTGGAACCAGGCTTTGTCCATGTCAATCGAAGCGCGATGCACGATGGGGGCAATGGCATCGAAAAAGGCCAGCGCGTCTTCGCCGGTGAGGCCGCGAATCGCCTCAGCCAGAGCTGGCGAGGTGAGCGGACCGGTGGCGATGATCACATTGTCCCAGGCAGCGGGTGGCAGGCCGTCAACTTCGCTGCGTTCAAGGGTGATGAGCGGTTCGGCCTCGAGCGCGGCGGTCACGGCCAGCGAAAAGCCATCGCGATCTACAGCCAAAGCCCCGCCCGCTGGCACCTGATGGGCATCAGCCATGCGCATGATCAGTGAGTCCATGGCGCGCATTTCGCGATGCAGCACGCCAATGGCGTTGGTGGCGGCGTCATCGGAGCGAAATGAATTTGAGCAGACGAGTTCGGCGCAATGCCCGGTCTTGTGCGCCTCTGTGCCGCGGATTGGGCGCATTTCGTGGAGAATGACAGGCACGCCCCGCCGCGCCACCTGCCAGGCCGCTTCCGAGCCAGCGAGGCCAGCTCCAATGATGTGAATGGGTTTCATGCTGTTCTGTGGCGCGAAGCACCAGAGAGGTCAACCAAAAACAGCGGCAATAAAAAAGCGCCTGCTGGCGGGAGGATCCCAGCAGGCGCTTGCGCTACCCAGCGCTGCCAGACCTTGAACCGAAGTCCTTGATCTGCAGCGCGGATGCAAACTCGCTCAGTCGCGGACGCCGCCGCGCGCCACGTAATCGATGTCGCCGCGGCCAATGCCGAGATCGCTGAGTTCGCGATCACTCAGGCGGGACAATTCGCGCACTGAAGCACGATACTGGCGCCACTTGCGGATACGCACTGTGAGGGTTTCGAGGGTCATCATCATTCTCCTGATCAAGGGTCCTAAGCCGTTTGGCCAACGCCCGTGGTATTCGATGAACGGAACATAATATGTTGCATTGCACAATGAAAGGGGGCAGCTTGCGAAGCAGGTATGCAAAATACGCGGTGCAAAGCCCTATAAATTAACGAACTATGAACCAAAAGTGACAATTGCATGCAGAATATGCAGAGATTTGCAATTTAATGCAATATTGCTTCGCGATACAAAGCGCTATTGTTCCGCTTGGCCTCCTGGAGATGCAGGCACTGGGGCATTTTCAGGCACGCAATGACGCGCACAGTGCCGTAACCAGGCCTTGCAGCAGCAACACTGGGCCCTCGGCACGCGCGGCGCACTTCAATATTGTCCTGATTCTGGCTCTTTGCGGCGGCACCGTCGGTTCCGAGCCCTCGTAATGTTCTGGTTTATATCCAGACAGCACAATGATGTGGAAATTTGTCCAGCGTCATGAGTGGGGCATCTGGCGGCCCAAAAGCCTCCCGCCGTGCAACAATTTCACCCCTGATTTCCATCGGCGCATACATTGCGCTTTACCCGGCGCGTGCGCTGCACTAAGCGTGAGCGCAAGTCGCAGGAGTTGGCAAAAGGCTGCCGGGCGACTTGTCGTTTGAACCGAGCACACCAGCCATGACTCCAGCCGTGATCTTTTTCTATCTGTTTGCCAGTGTGCTGTGCCTGTCTGCCTTTATGGTGATCACGGCGCGCAACCCGGTGCATTCGGTGATGTTCCTGATTCTGGCGTTTGTGGCCTCGGCCGGCCTGTTCCTGTTGATCGGCGCGGAATTTTTGGCGATGCTGCTGGTCGTGGTTTATGTCGGCGCGGTCGCGGTGCTGTTCCTGTTCGTCGTGATGATGCTTGATGTGGATTTTGCCGAACTGAAGCAGGGCTTCCTGCAATATCTGCCGCTAGGCGCGCTGATTGGGTGTCTGGTGCTGATCGAACTCCTGCTGGTGGTCGGCGGCGTTGCGGCCACGCCTTCGGCTGGCGGCCATGTGCAAACGCCAACGCCAGCCGTGGCCAGCAATGTCATGGCACTCGGCGAGGTGCTTTATACGCAGTATTTCTATTTGTTTCAGGCAGCGGGCTTCGTGCTGCTGACGGCGATGATCGGGGCGATCGTGCTGACCTTGCAGCACAAGCCCGGCGTCAAGCGCCAAAATATCGCCGCCCAGAATGCGCGCACGCGCGAAGGGGCCATTGATATTGTCAAAGTGCCGACCGGGCGCGGGCTCGAAGCGGCAGAATAGGGCATCATCCATGATTGGCATCAATCAATATCTCGTCGTTGCGGCGCTTGTCTTCACGCTCGGCATGCTCGGCATTATCCTCAACCGCAAGAACATCATCGTCATTCTCATGTCGGTGGAATTGATCCTGCTGGCGGTCAACATCAACCTGGTGGCCTTCTCCGTGCATCTGCACGATCTCACCGGCCAGGTTTTCGCGTTGTTCATCCTCACTGTCGCGGCGGCGGAGGCGGCGATTGGGCTGGCTATCCTGGTCACTTATTTCCGCAACCGTGGCACCATCGCGGTTGAAGATATTCATCAAATGAAGGGCTGAGC
>DAICZI010000305.1 GCA_027311205.1 Beijerinckiaceae bacterium
GAGGCTGTATTTCCCGCCAACCTCTTTCATGAACAGCGGATAGAGTTCGGGCTGCCGGAGGAGGGCGGCCAGAGTATCCGCATCGGTCAGATTGGGGATGCCGGGGATGGCGCGGCCTTCCGCGCTGATCCAATCAGTCGTCCAGGCGGGGCTGAGCGTGGTCTTGATGCGCACCGGCCCGAAGCCGGCTTCGGCCAAAGCCAGACTGATATCCATCCCCATGGTATTCATCGCCGGACAGCCGGAATAGGTTGGGGTGATGGTGACTTCGACACCCGTCCCGGAGGCGGCAACGTCGCGGATGATGCCAAGATCGCCCAGGGTCAGCACCGGCAGTTCCGGGTCGGGCACCGCTTCGGCAATCGCGCGGGCTTTATCGTGGGCAAGGTTGCTCACCACTGCGCCGCCGGATAAGTGCGCTGCATATATTGCAATTCTGCCAGGAGGTGGCCCATCGCCTCGCCATGGTGACCGCGCCGCCCGCCCTGCTGCGAAAATGGCGTTGTCGGCAAAGAAATGCCAGCTTCCGCCGCGACGGCTTTGACACGGCCAAGCCAGGGGGCGCGCAGGGTTTCGGGGTCACAAGCGACGCCCGCCGCGATCAGCGCGGCTTCAGGGGTTATTGCCTTGAGCCGGCCTGCCCAGATGACCACTTCGGTGCCATTATCGAGGATGGTGCGCTGCATGGGATTGCCAAAAAATTGAGGAAAAAGACCGGCCTGTGTTTGACGCATGATGTGGCAACACAGGCCGGCAGTGGCCCAGGGAGGACGCCAGCCCCACCGGGCCGGCAGGCCCGGTCAGGGCTGACCGGGATGGGCGGCGGCATGCTTGTTGAACAGCAGGGTCAAAAAGCCCTGGAGTTGCGGCAAGCCAGACGGGTGTTTGTTGAGGTATTTCTCACAGGCCAGCACGGCGCGCATCGCCGCCGCCTCCTGAAGCTCGCAGCCCAGGGTTTCCGGATCGCGGATGCGCCGGTCAAGGAGTATTTCAAGGGTCTTGAAGGACATGACCTTCTGCGCGTCGGCCATGATCTGAAACATCCGCGCCCGGATGTGCGGCTCGCAAAGGGCAATTTTGCGCATCAAGGCATCATTGTTGATGGCGCCGGAGCTGCGGGCGAGCTCGGCCTCGGCCGGGGTGATTTTTTGGGCGAGCGCGATGCGGGTATAAAGCACTGTCTTTTTAATGCCCATTTTGGCTGCCAAGGCTTCATAATTGAGACCAGCATCGACCAATTCCGACGATCGGAATTGGTGCTCAGGTGATACTCTGTCGCCCCCCCGGCCAAAGACCTTGTCCAGTTCATCGGCCATGGCGCGGCGCTCGATGAGGGCGCGGCCTTCATCCCAGGTGGTCATGGTCTTGCGGATGAGATTTTCGTCAATCTCGGCGATTTTCTGCAGGCGCGCCTCGATGGTGACGGCGCGGATTTCGGGCCAGCCCAGCGCTTTGGCCGCGGCGAGGCGGTGGGCGCCGGCGACCAGCAGCCAGCCCTCGGCCTCGGCGACCACGGTGATGGGGTTGAGCAGGCCGATTTGGCCGATGCTCTCGACCAGGCGCTCGATGTGGCCGGGCACGACCGGCTCGCGGCGCGCCTCAAGGCGGATGCGATCCACCGGGATATTGAGGGCGCTGAGGCCCGATTCGACTCGGGCGTCGTCCTGTGGTTTTGTCGGCTTCATGATGCTTTCTTTGCCTCTTTTCTTGCAGCTTCCAGCCGCGCCTGCGCGACGGAGACTTTCACCGACAGACTGCCGCAATGCAGACGGCGACCGCGCGCATCAAAGCGCTCCGGCCAGATGTCCCGCGGATCGAGCCCCAGCGCGTCGGCAATGGCGCGCTCGGCGCCTGAACACGGTTGGCGCAGCGCCGTGCTCATGGTCGGAACGGCAAAATTGTTGGCCAAAGCGACTTTGCGGAGATTGGTGCCGCGCTTCCAGAGCGCGGCGATGACGTCGGCGGGGTGCCAGTTTTTACGTGCCATAAGGGCAAGTCCTTCTCACGTGGTTCTCATAAATTAGAAACCATAGTTGTTATGGTTTGTAAATCTCAAAAATGGAAAACTTTCTAAAAAATGGTTCATCGCGCGAAAAAAGATGAGGTGGACGCGGGCAAGGCGCGGATGATCGGTGATCGGCTACGATTGCTGGTAGAGCGATGTGGCGGGGTCAATGCTGTGGCTGCAAAAACCGGCCTGCCAGCCAGCAACCTCTATCGCTGGTTCACCGGCGCGTCGCTGCCCTCGATTATTGCGTTGGAAGCCATCGCACAAGCTTGTGATGTCGACATTGGCGAGCTGATCCGTGCGGATGATCCGCGGCGGCCGCCCGGCAGCCAGCGGGCGATGGGCGAGACGCTCGACACGCTCGATGCGTTTGCCTATGTGCCGCAGCTCGATGTGCAGGCGTCGGCCGGCCGGGGCGCGATCAACCATGACCGGA
This sequence comes from Beijerinckiaceae bacterium, assembly GCA_027311205.1. Taxonomy (GTDB): domain Bacteria; phylum Pseudomonadota; class Alphaproteobacteria; order Rhizobiales; family Beijerinckiaceae; genus REEB77. Next base: position 2,445 of record DAICZI010000305.1, read on the forward strand.
TCAATTATGGCCCGGACGCGCCGCTGATTGCGTTTCCTCATAATTTTCTGCGGCGGCTCGGGCTCGCTGCCGGGCGCGTCCATGCGATTGTCGCGGTGGGGGACAGTATGGAGCCGACGATCCGCGATGGCGATCTGTTGTTGATCGACCGGACGATGGCGACGATTGTCGATGACGGCATCTATATCATGACGATCGGCGATGCGGTCGTCGTCAAGCGCGTGCAGCGGCGGCGCGATGGCACCGTGTGGCTGATCTCGGACAATCGCGAGCGCTACGAGCCGGAGGTGGTGCCTGCAGCCGATGTCGGCTCGCTGGTGGTGGAAGGGCGCGTGCGCTGGTTTGGGCGCACGATTTGAGCTATGCTCGTGGCGCATGGCGTCGGGGGATTATTTGGGGTTTTAAGGGGTGTTTTGAGGCTTCGCACCCTTCGCACCACCTGGCGGCGCGCATTACCGGCTAAGTCGTTGAAACACCGGCTATTCCCGCCCAATTCCAGACAATCCCGCCAACTGTAAATTTTTCTATCCGTTCCTTCGCGTTACACCCGGTTGAATTGGCGGTGACGACGTCATTCAACATCAATTTTTTGCGCCGCCCGGCAC
>DAICZI010000306.1 GCA_027311205.1 Beijerinckiaceae bacterium
CCAGACGGAAAATGCCAGCGATGAGTTGCGCGTTGGAGGGGTCGCGCTCAAACAGCACGATTTGGCTACCCGCGGCCTCGATATGGTCGCTGGTCTCGGTCAGGAATTCTTTGAGCAAATCGTCCATGCGTCAGCCAAGCGAAACGCAAAAATGAGGCGTCCCACCGGACAGAATTCCAGAAAGGTATTAAGGGAGACTTGAAATCAACGCATGGCAGCGCAATCAGGCAGCTTCCGCTTCGCTTTTCTCGGCGGTCTGCTGTGTGGCGCCCCGGAAAGCCACCAATTCCGGCTCCAGGACGACATTGAGCGACAAGTGGCAAGCGCGCGCAATGACACCGGTATAGAACGGCTGGATCGAATTGCCATCTATCGTGCCGCTTTCAGGCGTGCCCTCAAGCAGAGCCGGAATGCCGCTCGGCAGCTTGGCATTGCTGCCCCGCGCCTCGACGCTGTAGGTGAATTCAGTATCGTCACCTGTTGCGACCAGCGCAACCGTTCCGCCGCGATAAATGCAGGCATTGGCAATGAGGCAGAGGTTGAGAATGACCTTCACCTTATTCTTGCCCAACAGGACACGGGGGGCGTCCCAAACCAGGCTGGTGCGCTCATTCTCGATCAGGCCACGTGCTACCTTTTCGGCATCGCCGCTGTCGATCATCGCGCCAATCGACCCCGACGCGCCAAAGGCCAACCGGCAAAACTGCAACTTGGCGGAAGCCGATTGCGCGCTGGTGCGCACCAGTTCCAGCGCATGCTGGCGCATTTCAGGATCGTCGACATTTTCGTCGAGCACTTCCAGCCCGTTGATGATGGCGCTGACCGGATTGATCACATCATGGCAGACCCGCGAGGCGACCAATGCGGCAAGATCGAGAGAATCAAGAGTAAGCAGGGGCATGAAAGGCTCCGGGAGCGTCAAAGTGGCGAATCATCTGGCACTATGCGGGATAAATCTTAAGCCAGAGATAGCGAACGCTACAAGTGCGGGATCAGCCACCATCGAGGCTCTTCCACCTGAGGCTGACATGCGGCGCGGCGACCGCCAGCGTGCCGAAATAGCCTGGCGCGGGCGCAAATTCCAGCAAGGACCAGTTTGAGGGCGGGGGTGCACCTGCCGGCGCAGACAGCAGCCGCAGCGGTTCGTGCGCGCTGATGAGAACACTGAAGTCTGACAGGGGCACCGACAAACCAACGCCCAGCGCCTTCAACAAGGCCTCTTTGGCAGTCCATGCTCGGAAAAACGCCCGTTCACGCTCGGCTTCGGGCAAAAATTGCCAGGCGTGGTTTTCAGCGACTGAAAAGAAACGCCCGACAATATCGCCGTCAGGCCGGTGCCCGCGCTCAATATCAATGCCCACAGCCTGTTCGTGGCACACCGCAAGCACCACCTCGCCATCGCTATGGGCAAGGTTGAAATGCGGTGCCTTCGCCCCGACCAGCAGTGGTTTGCCATGCGGGCCATAGGTGAAGGCGATCTCTGCTGGCGGAATATTCATGTAGCGGGCCAGCCGCAGGCGCAGGCCACCGCGCCCGATGACAAAGCGACTGGCGTGACCCTCGTTGAGGAAACGCCCGGCGCGCGCCCGTTCATCGCCATTGAGCAAAGCTGCATGGCGGGCAATGGTATGGGCGGGCTGGTCAAGCGACCACACCCACATATCCACTGTGATTGCCACGCTCATGGTCAAGGTTTCGCCCAAAGAAAAAGCCCCGTGACGGGGCGAAAATGAAAATTCGAATCGATCGGTCGTGCATTGATCGGAAGTGCAAGGCCCGCCGCATGATCGCGACGGGCCTTGCCCCTTAATCAGGCTTGCCCTTTATCAGGCTTGCCCTTGATCAGGAATGCGCGTTCTGCACGTAAGTGATCTTGCCGTCGGGCAATTTCTTCCACGTATAGACCACGTAGTCAGCGTCCTTGCGGTCGCCCTTCTTGTCATAGGAAAAATTTCCAATGACGGTATGAAAGACCATGCCGGTGTGGATTTCAGCCGCAACCTTCTTGGGGTCGATGGACTTGGCCTTGGTCGCAGCCTGCGCAATCACCTGGACGCCTGCATAAGCATAGAGCGTATAGGCTTCAGGGTTGAATTTCTTGGCCGCGAATTCCTTCACAACCGCCGCAGCCGCCGGGCTCTTGGTCGGATCAGGCTGGAAGGTGTTCATGGTGCCAATGACTGCCGGGCCGCCGATCTGGGCGAATTCATCCGAGACCACGCCGTCGCCGCTGAACATGGTGGCTTTCACGCCTTGATCGTGCATCTGGCGCACGAGCAGGCCGCCGACGTCCTGCAGGCCACCCCAATAGACGATCTGGGCACCCGAAGCCTTGATCTTGGTGACTTCTGCCGAATAATCCTTTTCGCCAGCATTCACTTCGTCAATCAGCACGGGCTTGATGCCGGCCTTCTTCACGAGGGCGAGGGTGATGTCGGCAAGGCCCTTGCCATAGGTGGTCTTGTCATCAAGGAACGCGATTTTCTTGTCCTTGAGATGCTTGATGATATAGGCGGCAGCCACGGCACCCTGCTGGTCATCACGACCGCAAACGCGGAAAATGTTCCAGTAGCCGGGACGATCCGTCAACTGCGGGTTGGTCGAGGCCGGCGTGATCGCCAGAATGCCATTTTCCTTGTAAACGTCGGAAGCCGGGATCGACACGCCGGAATTGAAGTGGCCGACCACAAACTTCACGCCGTCACCAACAAATTTATTGGCAACCGACACACCCTGCTTGGGATCTTCCTGATCGTCGCCTTCTTCAGCGACAAGCTTGTGGCCGAGGATGCCACCCTTGGCATTGATGTCGGCAATCGCCTGTTCGGCACCCTGGGTCATTTGCTTGCCAAAGGCAGCGCCAGCGCCGGTGATGGGGCCCGCGATGCCGATTTTCAGATCGCCAGCGGCGTTGGCTGATCCGGTCAAAGCCAGACCTGCAGCCAAAATCATGCCTGTGTACATTAGATGTTTCATTTTTGAACTCCCTTGTCTTCCTCAAAACTCTGGAACCAGGTTGGCCCAAAGCCTGTTTCAAGTGATGCAA
>DAICZI010000307.1 GCA_027311205.1 Beijerinckiaceae bacterium
GCGATCCACAAGGCGCGCAGGATCGGGGCGTATTTGCCCGAGGCGGTGTCGAGCCTGCGGCGCGGCGGCTGCGGGGCGGCTCCGCGCAGGATGTCGATGAGGTCACAGGCCTTGAGGTCACTGAGGTCGGTGGAGGACGCGACGCCAAAGCGCCCGTCAAGCAGGCCGCGATAGTCAGCCTCGGTCATGGCGCAGGCGCGGCGCAGCGTGTGGATGGTGCGGATTTGCTGGGCGGTGGGCATGATGGTCTCCTGCGGATGGTGAGGGCGGCGGCGTGGCGTCAGGCGGTTTCGGCCTCGTCCGGCACGGCCTCGAAATCCTCGCCTTCGGAACCGATGCTGACGCCGGGGACGGTGATGGCGACGGTTTTTTCGGCCAGCATCGCTTCCTTGTAGATGGTTTCCGAGGTGCGGACAAACTGGTTCAGCCCCATGGCCTTGAGCCTGGCGAGGATGATGTCGATCTTGCCGCTGAGCCGCACCGAGGCGGGCCGGGTGCGCCATAGGATTTTGCCGGTGGCGAGCTGGGCGCTCTTGACCTTGTGATTGTCGGTCAAAGCGGCGCGGTTGGCTTCGGCCCAGATGCGCAGGCCGTCGGTCATCAAAGCGATGTCGGTGGTGATCGGCAAGGCGAGGGCGGCGTGGGCGGCTTTGATTTTTGCGATGGCGTCATCCATGCCGGTTTCCAGCCGCGTGAGGTGGCGTTGCCGGTCGCCGATTTCGAGCATGAAAGTCTCGGCCTCGCGGCGATCCTGCGGCACGGCGAGCGGCTGGGAGGTGGTCTTCGCAGCACCGGTCTTGGCACGGGTTTTAAGGGGCGTTTTAACGGGGCTTTTCATGGCGGGTTCCTTGTTTGTCTGGCTGTCAAAGGGCTGCGAAGGGCCGGCTGGTGAGACGGGCGAGGCGCTGGCGGGCGTGGCGCTCGCCGGGCGTGTAGCGGGCGCGCTCAACCGCCTGACGGGCGGCGGCGATCTCGGCTTGCGTCGCCGCCGGAGCTTTGGCTGGGGCGGTAGCCACAGGCTGGCTGCAGCGGGCGCGGGCGAGTTCCAGGTTCAGCTGCTCGATGCGGGCGGTGGCGGCATTGAGTTCGGCGGCGAGGCCGACAAAGCTGCGGGCCAGCACCCGCAATTCCGCCAGATTGACGCCATAGGCGGCGCGCGCCGGGCCATTCAGCCGGGCGGCGATGACGATTGGATCATCCTCATGGGCATCGATGATGTGGAGCCGGGCCAGCGCCTCGGCCTCGGCGTGGATTTCGAGCAGCAGCTCATCGTACTGATCGACGAGATCGGGGGCTCTGGCCCGCTCGATCTCGACAGTGCGGATGGCGCTGGCGACCATGCTGGCGTCAAAGCCGATATAGAGGCCGATGGCGAGGCGGTTGTGGGTGGTCAAGATATCAGCCGCCCAGCAGAACAGCAGCAAAGCCGGGGCGTGAGCGGCGGGGATGTCCTGAAAATCGGTGAGCGCCTCGATCCGCTCGGGATCGAGGCCATGGAACCGGGCGCAGCCGTCCAAGGTGCGCCGCAGGGTCGGCAGCGCCATCACGGCTCTCCCTGGTAGAGCGAACGGCGCAACGGCTGCACTTTGCCGGGCGGCTTGGCGTCAGGCCGGGCGATGACGCTGAGGCGCGGGCGCGGCCAGGCGGGCAGGCCCGCCTCAGGCGCTGCCTCAGACATGGCCTGCGGCGCGTCGGCAAAACTCCGGTGTTTGGGATCGGCAGCTGTTGCGGCGCGGGCCGCCACAGCCTCCAGGCGGCTGGCGTCGGCGACCGAGCGGGCGAGATCGCGGGGGAGGTGGCGCAGGCCCTCGACGCCGATCTCATGGCTGCCGACCATGACGCTCTCGATGATGCGGTGCATGACGGCCAGGCGCTCCGAGAGGCGCGGGAAGGTGTGGATTTGCGCAAGCAAAGGGTGATCAGTTGTCAGGTCAGATGTCATGGCGGTCTCCTTTCAAGGGTTTGGCATTGGGGCAGCCCGACCGGCAGGCCTGCCAGAGCTGGACGCGGTGGGGGTTGGTGGCGCGGAACGGCGTGGCTTGTTCGCTGATGCAGCGATCGCGGCCGATGTCGCCGAGCACGGGACAGGTCACCCGCGCCCCCATCAGGGCCCCGGCGACGCGGGCATGGACGGCCGCCAGATCGCCCTTGTAGCTGGCGCTGAGCACGGCAGAGACGAGGCCGTTGGAGACGCCGAGGCGTTTGGCGACCTCCGTCTGCGAGGAGCCATTGACGGCGCTGGCCAGGGCCTCGACCCATGCCGGCAGGTCGTTTGCTGCACAGAGCCCCCCCGAGGCGGGTGACCATGCGGCGCGTGACCATGCGGTGCGGGCCTTGGCGATGAAATCGACATCGTGGTCATGTCTGCCCATGTCAGGCCTCCGCATCTTCGAGGGTGACGCCGCCGACAATGCGGTGCTCACCTGGCAGATAGACCGAGTGGCCGCGCAGGATGCGCGGGGCCAGACCGTGGGGATGCATCACGGCATAGTTCATGAAGCCGCGCCGTGCGCCGGGCCTTTTGCCCGTCCGCCCCAGCTCGCGCAGCACACCGGCCCGGGCCAGATGGGAGCAATAGGCTCCGGCGCTGGAGAGTTTGAGGGTGCGCTCCGGCGTCGAGGCGGCGGCATGCAACTCGGCTTGCGTAAAGGTCTTGAGGATTTTCATGGTGCGCCAGAGCACATCATTGACCGGCTCGGGACGGGGCCTGCCGGCAGCATCAAGGTGTGGGGCGCGGGCGCTGAGGCGCTTGAGCCTGTAGTGGCTGGCGCGGCGCGGGGCCGGACGCTCAACCTCAATCCAGCCGCCGCGCTCCAGCACCCGCAAAAAGCGCCGGAGCTGGGCCATGTCCCAGCTTTGGGCGCCGGGCGTGGTATCGCGCAGACCAGCAAAGGTGAAGCTGCCCTGCACCTGCATCAGCCGCAGCATCGCCGCCCAGCCACACTTGAACGGTCTGTCGAGCTGGTCGCTCTTCTTGCTGAAATCCTCGAAGGTGAGCTTTTCAAACTTCTCGCCGGTGTACCATCCCGCAC
>DAICZI010000308.1 GCA_027311205.1 Beijerinckiaceae bacterium
ATAGTTGTCGCTGCGATCCTGGTTGCGACGTTGGCCATCCAATCCAGACCAGCCCTCGCCTTTCTGACGCGACCTGTGATCTTCGCCGCGCTGGGCAACGTGACCGCGCCGCCCCGCGGCTGGCTGCAATTCTGCGCCGAAAACCCGGCCGAGTGCCGGCCACCCGCGGAAGAGCCTCGTGACGTCGTACTCACTCCCGATCTTCTGCAGCAGCTGTTCTCGATCAACTCTTTCGTAAATGGCCGGGTGCAATGGACCAGTGATGCCGAGCTTTACGGAAAGACGGAGCACTGGGCCTATCCGCTCGACCGCGGCGATTGCGAGGACATCGTTCTGTTGAAGCGCCGTCTTCTTGCCAACGCTGGTTGGCCGATGGGCAACTTGCTGATCACGACGGTGGAAGATCCGAATGCCAAAAATGGGCGGCACGCCGTGCTTACCGTCGTTTCTGATCGAGGCGAGCTGATCCTCGACAACCAGACTCCGGAGATCCTGTTCTGGTACGAGACCAGTTACCGATATCAGAGCCGGCAAAGCCCGACCGACCCGAACGTCTGGGTGTATTTCCTCGCAGAACAGCCCAAGCCGGTCTCAACGCGCGCAGATCGCTGAGGCGAACTGCATTTCGTCGGTCGAACCATGACTGCTCCTTCAGCGAACCCGTTCGTCTGCGGTCCATACGGCGAGGACGGTATTGATCGGCGCTGGCCTCAGGCTCGTCGGGGATTGCCGTCGGTGGCGCACTTTCCCGCTACATGGTGCAAACCGCTTCAAGTTGCTTCGTAAATACTTGGCGAATTGGAAATTAGCCAATCGACAAGTGCCTGAAAAGGCTGGAGCGGGTGAAGGGAATCGAACCCTCGTATTCAGCTTGGAAGGCTGCTGCTCTACCATTGAGCTACACCCGCAGGCGCGGTAGCGCTGGACCAATAAACAAGTGGTGGAGGAGGTAGGACTCGAACCTACGAAGGCGTAGCCAGCGGATTTACAGTCCGCCCCCTTTGCCACTCGGGACACTCCTCCATCTGACACAGCCCTCGCGGGATGCACAGGCAATCACAGCCCCGCTTGAGGCGGGGCCGTTCCATCGCGGCCTTTCTATGAGTGAAGGGGTTTGATGTGTCAATGTCAAAATCGACTTTGCGCAAGCGGCGCATTTGCGCTGGCCTCACGCGCCACGCCTCGCTAAAAGGGCTCCATGAGAGACAAATACAAGAATGACCATGGCGGATCGCGCCACCGGGCTGGCGGGGCGCGCGCGCTGGCCTTGCAGGGCCGGCCGATGGGCGAAGTGCTGGCGCGGGCAACGCCGGAACTGACGCTGCTTTATGGCTGGCACAGCGTGCGCGAGGCGCTGGAAAACCCGGCCCGCAAGGTGCTGCGCCTGCATGCGGCGGCGGGCGCGGCGGCTGAACTCGAAGCCTTGGCGGCGCAGCGCAAGATTCCGCTGGCGATCGTGACCCCGCAAGCCATCAGCGCCACTTTGCCACGCGATGCGGTGCATCAAAACGTGTTGCTGGAATGCCGTCCGCTGCCTGATCTCGATCTCGCCGATATCGAGTCCAAATCCGGCATTGTGCTGGTGCTCGACCAGATCACCGACCCGCATAATGTCGGGGCGATCATCCGCACCGCTGCCGCCTTCAATGTCGATGCGCTGGTGATGACCGACCGCAATGCGCCCGAGATGAGCGGCGCGCTGGCCAAGGCGGCTTCGGGCGGGCTTGAGCTGGTGCCCATCGTGCGGGTGGTCAATCTGGCCCGCGCGCTGCGCATGCTTGCAGATAGCGGGGCCCATTGCATCGGGCTTGATTCGGATGCGCCGGAAACGCTGGTGCAAGCTGCATCGGGCCTTGGTGCGGGGCGCAGCGTGGCGCTGGTGCTGGGAGCCGAAGGCGAGGGTCTGCGACGCCTGACCCGCGAAACCTGCGATGTGATGGCCAGGCTTGATCTGCCCGGACAAATCATCAGCCTGAATGTCTCCAATGCTTGCGCGCTGGCGCTCGCCGCCGTGCATCAAGCCCTGAACGCGCACCCTTGATGACGAATCAGGCGTTGTTTGCTACAAGGCACTGCTGCCGCTCTGCCTGGCGGGCAAGGCGTCGATGATCACGCCTTGAGGTTTTTGCATGCGGTTTTAACATGTGGGTACTGTTGCTGAGATGACCCTTCTGCCTCCCCTTCCGCCGCGCCCGATCTCGTTTAGCGCGCGCCTGCGCAACTGGTTCCTGACGGGCCTGGTGATCGCCGGGCCTCTGGCGCTCACGGCCTGGCTGGTGTGGTGGTTTGTCGGCTCGGTGGACCAGTTCGTGCGCCCGCTGCTGCCCGAGCGCTTCTGGCCTGATTCCTATTTGCCGGTGAAAGTGCCGGGCACGGGCGTTGTGCTGGCCGTGCTGTTTTTGACGTTGCTGGGCTTTCTTGCCGCCAATATTCTGGGGCGCACCCTGCTGCGGCTGGGCGAAAGCATTTTGAGCCGGATGCCGATCATCCGCTCGATCTACAAAAGCCTGAAGCAGATTTTCGAGACGATTTTTTCCAGCAGCGGCACGTCGTTTCGCAAGGTCGGGCTGGTCGAATATCCGGTCAAAGGCGCATGGTCGGTGGTGTTCCTGTCGGCGGCGCCAAGCCCGACGATCCGCGAGCATCTGCCCCATGAGGTTGAATATGCCTCGGTGTTCCTCTGCTGCGCCCCGACCGTTTCAACCGGATTTTTCTTCTATGTCCCGGCAGCGGACATTGTTGAATTGCCGATTTCTGTGGAGGAGGGCATCAAGCTGGTGATGTCTTGCGGGCTGATCCAGCCCGAATCACAAGCAAAACTGGCAACGCTGGCCGCCGACGCCAAAGCCCGGAAAATCGCCGCTGAATGATTGTGATGAATAGGCTTTGCCAAACAATTTCAAACGCCTTGTCACAATTTACGAGGGGCGAACAACACAGGTTTATAGTTCGCTGTCATTGCGAGCGTAGCGAAGCAACCCAGGGGCTTCCGGAACCATCTGGGTTGGGT
>DAICZI010000309.1 GCA_027311205.1 Beijerinckiaceae bacterium
TCCTCGTCCATTCCAGGGCTTCGGCCTCACGCTGCTTGTCGGAAGCCATGGCCCTGTAGCCCTCGTCCAGGGCGTCATCCATCACATGCGGCCTGAGCAGGTCTTCAATGAACTGGCTCATCCGGCGCCTGCCGATGGTGCTGTACAATCCCTCGTAAACGGCCTCGTCGAGGCTGATGGTCATTTTTTTATGCACGGCCCACCTCCAGCACTCAATACGTAATACCACTATTGCCGTTTGGGACGCTTTCTCACATCCAAAAATCATCAAAAAAGCGCGAAACGCCTGAAAATATTAGCTGTTCCAAGGTGCATGGGATAAACGGGGTCATCGCAGGCTCTTCCCCAAGTCGCTCGCCAGGCGGTGTCGCGGAAGGATGCGGGCGGATCGTCGAGAGGCAGGAAGCCATCTTTGGCCCCGAAGCCCGCCCTATTGCTGATGGCGCAGCAGGCGTTGCAGATAGGCGCGCTCATCGGGGCCAAGATCGGGCCGCGCGAGGCGGCGGCGCAATTCCTCCAGCACGCGACGGGCGCGCTCGACGGCGGGCACGCCATCAAGGTGCATGCGGCTGGTGCTATCGCCTTTGCCATAGCGGCCGACGTCGCGCCCGAGCGGGTCTTGTCCCGGCTTCTGGCCCTGCTGGGCCATGCCCTCCTCCTGGCCTTGCCCCCCGGCAGCGCCCTGGCCTTTGGCCATCGCCTCGGCCAGCGCCTGCGCGCCTTTGCGCAAGGCCTGCAGGGCTTTGCCCTGGGCATCGACTGCCGCCCCGCCATTGCCGCCTTCGCCCTGGTCGTCACTTTGGCCGGGCTGGCCGGCGCGGCCCTGGCCGTTAAGCGCCTTTTCGGCCTCGCCCATGGCTTTGCCCGCCTCATCGAGCGCCTTGCCCGCCTTGCCGCTCTGGCCGGGCATCAGCTTTTGCAATTGCCGAAGGACATCGCGCAGATGGTTCTGGCGCTGGCCAAGCCCTTGCCGGGCGGCCTCATCCGGGCGGCGGCGCTGCCCCTCGCGGTAGGTATCATCACGCAGGGCCTGCTGCTGTCGCGTCAATTTATCGAGCGCGCCCATGGCCTTGTCCATTTGCTGCTGGGCGGCATTGGGTGCGGTCGATTTCGCGGTGCGCAGATTTTCCAGAATCTGCTGCATCTGGTCGAGCAGCCGTTTTGCCCCCGCCACATCCCCCGCTTCCGCCATTTTCTGCATGCGGTCCATCATCGAGCGCAGCTCTTTGGGCGTGATCATTCTGCCCTGTTCAGCCGCCTGCGCCTGATGGGGTGGTGTCTGGCCCGCATCGCGCGCTGCCTTTTTCGCCATTTCGGCCATGAACTTGTTCAAGGCCTGACGCAATTGCTGGCTGAGCCGGGCGATCTCGGCGGGCGATGCGCCGCGCTCCAGCGCCTTGCGCAGGTTTTCCTGCGCTGCCCGCAGGCCGCGTTCAGCCTGCGGAATATTGCCGTCTTCCAGATTGAGCGCCATCTGCCAGATGAATTCGCCGAGCCGTTGCAGCTCGGCATCACTGCGCGGATGATGCAGCGCATCAACCACGTAGCGCATCCCGGCAAAAGCTGCCGAGGGGGTATGAAACACCTCGGGGGCGATCGACAGCGCCTCGAAGGCGCGCCCGACACGGGCGGGATGGTCGGCATCGAGCAGCAGGTTGCGCCGCTGCTCCACCATAGCCCGCGCCAGCGGATTGCTGAACGGTCGCGCGGGCAGCCGCAACGCCAGGGGCTGGCTCTGGCCGCTCTGGCCAATGGCGTCATTGTCGTGCAGCACCAGGGTTCCGCGCAGCCCGGCATAGGGGCTGCTCGACAAATCTATGGTCGCTTTGGTTTCGCCGAGCCCGCCCTGCGTGCCGGGCAGAGGCAGGCTCACCTGCGGCGGCGCATCCAGCGCCCGGCCATGGGCGAGGGCTGCGGGCAATTCGGGGGCTGACCATGTGGCACTCGCGCCGGTGACGCCATAATCATCGCCGGTCTTGTAGGCGAGGGTCAGCGAGCCGCGCGCATTGGCTTTGGGCGGCGCGGTCAGCAAGATGGTCGGCGGCAGGTCGGGGATGGCGTGCACAGCCGCCGCGCCAAGCGGCACACCCCCGGCACTGAAGCTGACATGGGCATCGCCTTGCAGCAGATATTTCGCCGGTGCCGCGCCCGCCCCGGCAGCGACCGGCTGTTTCGCCAGACCGCCATCGGTGACAATTTCGAAATGCGGGGCATGGGCGGCCTGCACCACCAGTTGCGAATGCACCGGCACTGCCAGCGTTTGGGTCACGCCTTGGCGCAGCTTTATCAGCAGCGGGGGCCTGCCGGTATAGAGGGGCGGGTTCAGCCAGGCATCAACCCGGAAACCGGGGCCGGGCACAAAGCTGGCGCGCCAGTCAAACGCCGCCGCCACACGAATATCGCGCTGGCTGCCGGCCACAAAGGCCGTGGCGACCAGCGCCAGCAGCACGGCGGCGCGCAACGCAAAAGGATCAAGCCGCGCCAGCGCGGAGCGTGGCGGCTTCAGCCGGATCGCCGCCGCCGCCCGCGCCAGACGCTGCTGGTGCAACGCCAAAAGCTGCGCCGTTGCCGGATCATCGGAGGCATTGGCCAAGGCATCGGCGAGGCCGGAGGCCGGTTGGTGGCGCGCCCCCGAATCTCGATCCAGCCGGGCAAGCTGCGCTGTTGCATCAGGCCAATCCCAGCGTGCCCCGCGCACCAGAACCAGCAAAAACGCCACGCCAAAGGCGGCAACGCCGATGATGCGGCCAAGACGCGGCAAAGCCAGCAAGAGCCCGGCATAGGACAGGGCGAGGAACAGGCCCACCAGCACCAGCAAAGCCGCCGCCAAAGGCCATGCCCGCTCAAACGCCAGCACCAGCCCAGCCCGCCGCGCCCGCGTCCGCCGCCGCGGCCGCCTTCGACGGGGCCGACGTTCGACACCTGGCCGGTGCGCCGGTCGTAGCGCGTCACTTTGCCGCCGTAGACGAGATCGGGATCCAGCGGGTCGGGCGCCGCGTAGCCGTAC
>DAICZI010000030.1 GCA_027311205.1 Beijerinckiaceae bacterium
CACCACAACAGGCCCGCGTGTGGCGGTGAAGCCTTCGTGGGCCTCGCGCAGGCTCTCGGCAAAGCCGAAGCCATCGTAATTATAGCCGCTGAGCGAGCCATCAGCTTCGACCACGCCACAATTCATCGCGCCAATTGCACGGGCGATGGGTGAAATCCGATCCATCACCGCAAGCGCCGCAACTTTGTGCGGAATGGTGAGGTTGCAGCCGCGAAAGCCTAAATCCGGCAGCGCCCGCAGCGCCCGCTCCAGCCGTTCAGGCGCAATGGGCAGCGGCAGATAAGCGGCTTTGATGCCGTACTGCGCCATCCAGAAACCATGGATGGCGGGTGAGCGCGAGTGCATCACCGGAGAGCCCATGATACCCGCAAGGGGAAAAGATTCCTTGCTGCTCATGCTTCAGGCCCCCGGCGTGGGCGCAAGGGCGGCCAGTCCGATGCGGGCCAGTTCCTCGTCCTCATCCTCGCTGAGGCCGCTGACGCCCACGGCACCGAAGCTGACGCCGTCACGCTGCACCGGCAGGCCGCCGGCAAAGCCGGTGACGCGCGGATCACCGTAAAAGGCGATAGCGCCACCGGCGCTGTAACGCTCGCCCGGACGCGGGTGGCGCGATTCAGCCGCGCTGCGGTATAGGCTTTGTTCTGGGCAATGGTGATGGCGGCGAGCAGGCCGCTGGCCATGCGTGAAAACGCGATGAGTTCGCCATGCCGGTCGCTTACCGCCACAACCACCGCCTTGCCGCGCGCTTGCGCCGCAGCCGTGATGGCAGCAAGCATCGCCTGGGCCTCGGCCAGTGTCAGGTCACTCATAGTCGCCCCTTTGGTTGGTGATGGCTGTTCGTCGCGCTTTCCTAACAAAGCCCGGCGGGCCCGCATAGCCGCCTTTACGAAAATCCTTTAGACATGCGGTTGATCCGCCTGTAGGAACCAAACCCAAACCGAGGTCACGTCATGTCAGACGACGCTTTTCCGGAACGCCTGTTGCAAGGCTATGAATCCTTCCTTGGTCACCGGTTTTCCGCCGAGCAGCGGCGGTTTCGCAGCCTGGCTGAAACCGGGCAAAAGCCCGAGGTCATGCTGGTCGGCTGCTGCGATTCGCGCGTGTCACCGGAAGTGATTTTTGATGCGGGGCCGGGCGAGATTTTCGTGGTGCGCAATATCGCCAATCTGGTGCCACCCTATCTGCCCAATGATGATCTGCATGGCACGTCTGCGGCGCTGGAATTTGGGGTCATGGGTCTGCGCGTCAGCCATATTGTGGTGATGGGCCATGCGTCTTGCGGCGGCATTCAGAGCTTTGTGCAGAGCGAGGCCGATCCTTACCAACGCCCCCTGTCGCCGGGCGATTTCATCGGCCGGTGGATGAGCCTGATCGCGCCAGCGCATGCCGCGCTCGGCCCGATGCGACCCGATGAGACCATGGCGGCCTATGCGGACCGGCTCGGCCACCTGGCGGTGTTGCAAAGCCTGGCGAACCTGCGAACCTTCCCCTGCGTCCAGACGCTCGAGAAAAAAGGCCGCCTGCATCTGCACGGCGCCTTTTTTGGCATTGCCGACGGGCGGTTGCAGGTGCTGGATGAAAAGACGGGGGATTTTGAACACGTCTCGGAAGCCGCATTTGCCGCCGCGATGGCTGCGCCGCGCTTTTAGGGGTAATTTTGGGTCAAGCGCAGGCCGGGCCGGTCAGCCGACCTGCGGTGCCTGCGCCCTGATGCTCACGCATAGACATAGGGCCCGCCCTTGGCGAGTGCGCGTTGATAGGCGGGCCGGGCGTGGATCTTGTCCAAAAACGCCAGAATGTGCGGCTGGCGGGCAACGGCTCCCGCGCGGCTGGCCCCGGCTTCGAGCGGAAAGCTCATCATGACATCGGCGGCGCTGAAATCCGGCCCGGCGAACCAGCCCGTGCGGCCCAGTTCCGCTTCGATGAAGTTGAAATGGTTCTTCAACTGAGGATTGACGAAGCCCTCCTGCGCCTGCTTCGTGATGCTGCCGACGAGGCCTCGCATCAGGCGCGGCGCGCGCCTGGGCATGGTGGAAAACACCAAAGTCATCAGCAAGGGCGTCATGGCCGAGCCTTCAGCATAATGCAGCCAGAACGTGCAAGCCCGCGCTGCTGGCGTGCCGATCGCTGGACGAAGCTGCCCACCGGCCTTCTCGCAGAGATATTCGACGATCGCGCCGGTTTCGGCAATGGTCAGGCCATCATCAGTGACAACGGGTGATTTACCCAGCGGATGCACTGCACGCAGGGCTGGCGGAGCTAGCATGGTTTTGGGATCACGCTTGTAAAGCACAATCTCGTAGGGCAGCCCCAATTCCTCCAGCAGCCACAGGACACGTTGCGAGCGGGAATTCTCAAGATGGTGGACTGTAAGCATGAAGGGATCCCTTGATTGCCGGACGGCTTGAAACTTTATGGGGCGGAAGAAGTCAGACTCAAGGGTTTGGCCAGATTTCGCGACTCGGAATATCTGGATCAGCGGTTGTGGCCCTGCAGTTTTCTGTCAACTGCGGGCCTTCATGGCCAGATCAATCTGGTTCTGGAAGCTGGCATCCGCCCCTTCGAGCAAAAGCCCGGCGGCGCTGGCCACCGCCGCCAGCACATCGCGCACCCACGGCATTTCGTCGCTGAAGAAATTGCCCAGCACGTAGGGGTAAACCAGCGCCCTGTCGCCCGGATGGCCAATGCCAAGCCGCACCCGGCGATAATCATTGCCGACCAGCGCGCTGATCGAGCGCAGGCCATTATGGCCGGCATTGCCGCCACCAACCTTGACGCGGACTTTCCCGGGCGCAAGATCGAGTTCGTCATGAAAGACCGTGACATCGCCCAGGGTCAGATTGCTGTGGCGCAGCGCATCACCCACTGATTTGCCCGAGTCATTCATGAAGGTCATGGGTTTGAGCAACAGCACGCGTTCGTCGCCGATGCGGCCCTCGCTGACCTCGCCGTGCCAGCGGGTGCGAAATGGCGGAAATTTATAGGCTGAAGCCAGCGCATCGAGCGCCATGAAGCCAATGTTATGGCGATTGACGCGATATTGCGCGCCGGGATTGCCGAGACCGACGAAGAGTTTCATCGGGCGCTGGCCCTCACGCAAGGGTCAATCTGCCCGCCCGCAGGCACCTGACCTGAGCGGGCGGGCAGATATGACATTTACTTCTTGGCCGGGGCTGCCTTGGCAGCGGCGGGCGCAGCGGCAGCGGCCGGCGCTGCTGCGGCAGCTGCCACAGGTGCTTCTTCAGCTTTGGCGGTGGGCGGTGCCACCGACACAATGGTGAAATCGCGATTGATGGTGGCCTTGCAGCCTGCGGGCAGCTCAATCAGGCTGACATGCACCGATTCGTTGAAGTCGAGCTTGCCGACATCGACCATCAAAGCTTCCGGGATATTGTCGGCGGGCACATACATTTCGATGCTGTGGCGCACAATGTTGAGCGAGCCACCACGCTTCAGGCCGGGTGAAATGTCCTGGTTGGTGAAATGCACCGGCACGTTGATCTTGAGGCGAGAACCGGCTGTCAAGCGCAGGAAGTCGATGTGGAGCGGCGTATCCTTGACAACGTCAAGCTGATAATCGCGCGGGATGGCGCGGGTGACCTTGCCCTCAACGTCGATCTCGAACTGGGTGGTAAGAAAATGCCCGGCGTAAATCAGCTTGTTGATTTCACGCCAGTCGAGCGCGATCGGCACAGGCGCTTCGCCCCCGCCATAAATCACACCTGGAATTCTGCCTTCACGACGTACGCTGCGGGCGGCCCCCTTGCCTGTCCCGCTGCGGACCGTGGCGGCGAGCTTTTTGGTCTCGGCCATGTGTTTGGTCCTTCTCAATGAAAAACGCGCACCCTCGCCTCCAGGGGTGTCGGAAACGGGTGCACGTCGCGCCTGTTAGCAAAACTGGCGGCAGATGGCAAATAGAGGTGCCCCGCCTCAGTCCTTGGCGCGCTCGCTGTAGGAACCGTCTTCGGTCTGCACCACGACGCGGGTGCCGACGCCGATGTGCGGCGGCACCATGATGCGCGCGCCGTTTTCCAGCTTGGCGGGCTTGTAGGATGAAGAGGCCGTCTGGCCTTTCATCGCCGGTTCGGTATCGACGATCTGCAATGTCACGCGCGGCGGAATCTGGATCGCCACGCAGACATCGTTGAACACCGAAAGAATGCATTTCATGTTTTCCTGCAACCAGACGGCCATATCGCCGACGACATCGGCCTTGACGACCATCTGCTCGTAGTTTTCGGTGCTCATGAAATGGAAATCATCGCCCTCGCGGTAGAGGAAATTGTAATCGAAATCCTCGACAAAAGCCCGTTCGACCTGCTCGGTGGTCTTGTAACGGTCGGTTGTTTTCACACCATCGGAAATGCGGCGCATGTCGATCTGGGTGGTGGGGGTGCCTTTGCCGGGATGGAAGCTCTCGGCAGTGAGCACAACATAGAGCTGCCCATCGTCCCTTTCGAGAATATTGCCTTTGCGGATTGAACTGGCGATGACTTTCACGGGTTTACTTCCTGATTACGCCTGGCATGCCGGGCGGGTGTTAAGGGGTCGCGGATGAAGGGATCCGGCACAGATTTGCAACGATGCGACGATTCCAAAAAAACTGATGGCCCGCGCGCCCGACACATAAGCAATCTGGCTCACGCATTCGCACTTTGACGGCGGGCGCGACAGGCTCTAACATTTGCCGCAACCAAGATGCAAGAGCGGGTACGGACGGGGATCACATGTCACAGAAGCGAACCATCCTCGTCGTCGACGACGATCTCGAGCTGCGCGGCGCGCTGGTCGAGCAACTGGCACTTTATGAAGAGTTCAACATCGAGCAGGCCAGCAATACTGCGCAAGCTTTGGGCGTCACGCGCAAGAACCCGCCCGACCTCGTGATCATGGACGTCGGTTTGCCGGATATGGATGGGCGCGAGGGCGTCAAGCTGATGCGCCGCGAGGGGTTCAAGCGTCCGGTGATCATGCTGACCGGGCAGGACGGTGAAGCTGATACCGTGCTCGGCCTTGAGGCGGGTGCCAATGATTATGTCAGCAAGCCATTCAAGTTTTCGGTGCTGCTGGCGCGAATCAGGGCGCATTTGCGCCAGCATGAGGCCAGCGACGATGCCGCCCTGCAGATCGGCCCCTATAGTTTCAGACCGGGCGCCAAGCTTCTGCTCACCGCCAAAGGCACCAAGTTGCGCCTGACCGAGAAGGAAACCGCCATTCTGCGCTTCCTGTTTCGGGCCGGGGATGCGGTTGTCAGCCGCGATGTGCTATTGCGCGAGGTCTGGGGCTATAATGCCGCCGTCACGACCCACACGCTGGAAACCCACATTTACCGGCTGCGCCAGAAAATCGAGCCTGATCCCGCTCATGCGGTGCTGCTCCTGACCGAACCTGGCGGCTATAGGCTGGCTCCTTAGGGAAAGATTGTTCAGATGGCGCTTGCCCACGATATTGCCATTTTGCGGGCCTTGCCGCTTTTCGCGCCGTTGAGCGCCGATGCCTTGCGGCTGTTGGTGTTTTCGGCAAAAACAACCCATCATGCGGCTGGAACGCAACTCTGCGGCGCTAGCGCGCTCGATGGCGCGCTGGTGGTCATGACGGGCACTGCCGAAGTGGCAGCCCCTGCCGGATCGCTCCGCCCACCGCTGGATTTTCCAGCCCCGCTGGTGCTGGGGGCGACCGGCCTGATCGTCACCGGGACTCAGGTGCCAGTTGCCAGGGCATCCTCCGACGTGACGGTACTTCATATTCCGCGCGCCCTGTTTCGCCGGATCCTCGATGAATATCCTGACGACGCCCTGAAACTACATGCCGCCCTGGCCGCCGAACTGGCAGCGTTTGCTGCCGATCTCAGCCGCCTCGACAATGGGCGCGCCGCCGCCTCACGCTGAGGTGAGTTCAACCATAACGGGGACATGGTCGGAGGGCCGCTCCCAGCCACGCGCCTCGCGCAAAATCGTCGTCCCCACCTGCCGCGCCGCCAGCGAGGGGCTGAGCCATACGTGGTCGAGCCGACGGCCTTTGTCCGAAGACTCCCAATCGGGCGAGCGATATGACCACCACGTATAAAGCTTCTGGTCTTCGGGCACATTGGCGCGCAGGGCATCGACCCACATCCCGGCTTCCTGGATGTTTTTCAGAGCCGCGATTTCCACTTCCGTATGGCTGACAACCTTGGCCAGCGCCTTGTGGCTCCAGACATCATGTTCGAGCGGCGCGATGTTGAGATCCCCGACCAGCACGCCATGATCACGCATCACGGGATCATTGGCAAACCAGTCCTGCATTTCTTCAAGAAACGCCAGTTTGTGGGCAAATTTTGGGTTGACTTCAGGGTCCGGTTCTTCGCCACCAGCGGGCACATAAAAATTATGCAGCCGCACCGGCCGCCCACCCAGATCTTCGTCGATCTCGGCGCTGATATGACGTGCATCGCCAATGCCGCAAAACTTCCTGGCACCAACGGCCGATAGCGGCAAGCGCGATACAATCGCCACGCCGTGATGTCCCTTCTGTCCATAGATGGCAAAATGACCATAGCCAGCCCGCTGAAAATCGCGCGTGGGGAAGGCATCGTCCGGGCATTTGGTTTCTTGCAGGCACAACACGTCGGGTTGATGCTCACTTAAATAGCGCAATGCCAGCGGCAGGCGCAGGCGTACCGAATTGATGTTCCATGTTGCGATTTTGAGAGACAAGGCAAAAATCCATCAGGAGAGGGCCCCCTGATGTGCCGTAAATCCGGCACATTGACAAGAGCGCCCAATCTCACTTGCGCAATGACGACGTCGGATTCCAGTCAACAATGCTGCTGTCGCCGTAGAGCGGATCGACCGGTTGTGGTCGGCGCGGCGGCGACGGTGCCGCCAGTGGCGCATAGAAGCCCGTTGCGGACTGCGGCACCGCATAGCCCCGCACCGTGAAAGTGTGAACGGCCACCACTTGGGGCGGCAGGCCGAGGCTTGGGCCGCGCGAGGGCGCAAGATTTTGATGCACAATCAACGGCGCGCTGGTGCGGCTGGCGACATCCAGCGGTTCGCGCAGATGCGGCGGATTGGGCAGATTGTCGATGCGGGGCGAACTCATCGGGTTTTGCGGACGCGGCCTGCAATAGCGGCGCGGCCCGTGCGAAGTGTTGCCATGGAAGGCCAGATCAAGATGTAAATGATTGAAATGGAACCGGTCGGCACCCGGCCCCATCACTGTGGTGAAGTCACCGCAGGCACCACCCTCGACATCGCGCAAAAACGCCTGAGCGCGCGGGCCGCCGCGCGTCCAGTCATGCACCACACTGATCATGCGGCCATCAGCCAGCCGGAAGCCGCCAACATCCATTGCATTACCGAAGGAATGCTCTGACAAGCGCGCGCCAGGGCGATGGTCAATGGTGCGGCAGGCATAAGTGCCCATGGAGCTGATTTCGACGATTTTCTCGCCAAAGCGGGCCTGGGCCGCTGGCTGCACCACGCCCTCGATCCAATGGTTCATGGCCTCGATCATCGGGCAGGCGAGAATGAAATGGGCGTTCAACGATACGGTGCCGTGAGCCAGGGCAACCATGCGAAACGGGCGTTGCATGCCGCAAATTCCTGGGCCATTGATGGGGTTTTCAGGGCGCAACCATTGCGAGGCAAGCCGGGGATGCTCGGCCAGACAGGCATTTTCTGCCGCATTGCGCCAAGCTGGACGCCGGGGTGATGGCTCCAGATAGGAGCAGCCGCTGATGAGCCCGCAGAGGGCGAGAGCGACATATGGCGATACGCGACGAGCCATAGGCGCAAAATGACGACATTTTTTTAAGATCGCGTTAAGAAGGACTGTGGCTCTTGGCCATATTTGTCGTGCACGCTGGAAAACGCTTCATGCCTCACTTACCTCACCGTCAATGGGCGGCGCTGACCACGGCGCAGATCAGCGAAACTGACATGAGCCAGAGCATCTGCGTGCTGCCAGTTGCGGCCGTCGAGCAACATGGGCCGCATCTGCCGCTTGGCACGGATACGATGATCATGGAGGGCTATCTGGCGCGGCTGATCCCTCGTTTGCCCGCCGACTTTCCGGTGCTGTTTTTGCCTGTGCAAAGTATCGGCGCATCGCGTGAGCATGAGAATTTTGCTGGCACCCTGTCGCTCGCGCCCGAACTGGCGATGCGGGTGTGGGGCGATATGGTGGCGCAGGTTGCCGCCGCCGGTTGCCGCAAACTTCTGTTGCTGAATTCCCATGGCGGCAATGTGCCAATTTTGGATATTGTGGCCCGCGAGGCCCGCGCCCGGCACACTATGCTGGCCGTCACCGCCTCATGGCACCGCTTTGGCTATCCGGAGGGCTTGTTTTCCGACTTTGAACGCTTGCATGGCATTCATGGCGGCGAGATTGAAACCGCGCTGATGCTGGCCTTCCACGCCGAACTGGTCAACATGGCCAAGGCGCGCGATTTTGTGCCCGCCAGTGTCGAGATGGCGGAGCGGTTTGCATGGCTGCGCGCCAACCACCCCGTCGGCTTTGGGTGGATGGCGCAGGATTTATCGCCGCAGGGCGCAATGGGCAACGCCGCCGCCGCCACGCGCGCCAAGGGCGAAGCTGCTGCCGGGCATGGGGTTGCGGCCTGTCTGGCGCTGCTGCGCGACCTCAGGGATTTCGATCTGGCACGGCTGCGCAGCGGTCCTTCACAATAACGCGAGGCATATGTGATCAGGGCTTATGTCAGTCCTGGTTCATGATTCTCGTGCCACAATTCATTCGTTTATTTGAACTGCAACTTCGGAGACACTGTCATGAGCAAGCTTTTGAATATCGTCGTCACCGCCATTGCTTTGATTTCTGCGCCGCTGGCGGCCCATGCAACGGCAACCATTGTCCATGTCAAGCTGGAGGACAAGACCACTTGCCCCAATCTCAAAGGCATGAAGATCGTTGTTGACAAGACCAGCGTGCCTGCCGGCCCCGTGACATTCATGGTCACCAATTAATCAAAGGCCCTCGTGCATGAAATGATCGTCATGCATGCGAAACTGCCCGTGACGTCATTCCCCTACAACAAGGCAACCCAGCGGGCGATCGAGAGCAAGATGCACTCGATGGGCGAGGTCTCCGAGACGAAGCCCGGCAAGTCCGGCACACTGACGGTCAGCCTCAAGGCCGGCAATTATGTGCTGATGTGCAACCAGCCAGGCCATCTGATGATGGGCATGTATCGGAAATTCGTCGTTACCAAATAATTCACGGCCCCCAATTGAACTCTGCACCTTTATAGGCGCTTGACGTTCTGGCTTCGAACATCAACAGTGCACGATGGAATGTGCGCGCGCCGGATTGGTGCGCACGGTGTGGAGGCCGACGTCATGGATATGAATGGTTCAATGCGGATCGAGGCACCGCGCGAGAAAGTCTATGCCGCGCTGAATGATCCCGAAATCCTCAAGCAATGCGTGCCCGGCTGCGATTCCATCGAAAAGCTGTCCGACACCGAGATGAATGCGAAGGTGACGCTGAAAATCGGGCCGGTGAAGGCTTCGTTCGCAGGCAAGATCACGCTATCCGACCTCGATCCGCCCAATGGCTATTCCATCAATGGCGAAGGCACCGGCGGCGTCGCCGGCTATGCCAAGGGCGGCGCAAAAGTCGCGCTCGTCGCCGATTGCGAAGCCACCATTCTGAATTACGTGGTGGACGCGCAGATTGGTGGCAAGCTGGCGCAGCTTGGTTCGCGGCTGATTGATTCGACCGCCAAGAAGCTGGCGGGCGATTTTTTCGCATCATTTGGGGCGATTGTCGCGCCGGGCGCTCAACTCACAGAAGTCCCTGCTGCCGCGGCGGAGGCACCGGCCAAAAAAGGCTGGCTTGGCAAAATCATCGGATGATCCGGTCATGACCATAAAGCCCGCCACCATCGCGGCTGAAACGCCGCTTGAGGCGTTGATGCGTGACATGGGCCGCAAGGCCCGGCATGCCGCGCACGTGCTGGCGCTTGCATCCGATGCGCAAAAGTCACAGGCCCTGCGCGCCGCTGCGGCGGCCCTGCGGTCGCGCGCGGGCGAGATTCAGGCCGCCAATGGCGAAGATATGGCGGCGGCGCAGGCGCGCGGCACCGCAGGTTCGTTTCTGGATCGGCTGAAGCTCGATGACGGACGGATCGAAGCCATGGCGCGCGGGCTCGAAGATATCGCCAATCTGCCTGATCCGGTCGGCCGTGTGCTGGCGCAGTTCCAGCGCCCGAATGGCCTCACGATCGAGCGGGTGGCGACCCCTCTCGGGGTGATTGGCGTGATCTACGAAAGCCGCCCCAATGTCACGGCAGATGCAGGCGCACTCTGCCTCAAGGCTGGCAATGCGGTGATCTTGCGCGGCGGTTCGGAGAGCCTGCGCTCGAATCGCGCCATTCACGCCTGCCTGCAGGCGGGTCTGCAGGCGGCCGCGCTGCCGGCCGACGCCATTCAACTGGTGCCCACCGCGGATCGCGCGGCCGTCGGCTGCCGGCTCGCCGAGATGAGCGAGCACATCGACGTGCTGGTGCCGCGCGGCGGCTGGCCCCTGATCGAGCGGGTACAGCG
>DAICZI010000310.1 GCA_027311205.1 Beijerinckiaceae bacterium
GTGAAGCCCAGGTCGCCAAACGCCGAGGCGATGACCTTTTGTCCGCGATCATGGCCATCCTGCCCGACCTTGGCGACCAGAATGCGCGGCGCGCGACCCTCGTTTTCCGTGAAGGCCTTCACGAGGCCACGCACTTTATGGAGCGCCTCGCCGCGCGGGCCGGTTTCACTGGCATAAATGCCGGCGCGGATCTGCACCACGGCGGCATGGCGGGTGAACACGTCTTCGAGCGCGGCGGATATTTCGCCAACCGTGGCTTTGGCACGTGCCGCGATGACACTGGCTTCCAGCAGGTTGCCGCCGTCAATGGCGGCCTGGCGCAGGCCATCCAGGGCGGTCTTGACGGATGCGGGGTCGCGCTCCGCCTTGAGGCGGGCCAGCTTGGCGATCTGATGGGCGCGCACCTGGCTATTATCGATCTTGAGCACGTCAAGCGCCGCTTCGCTTTCCGGTTTGAAGCAATTGACGCCGATGACCGCTTGGACGCCCGAATCAATGCGCGCCTGCGTGCGGCTCGCGGCCTCCTCAATACGGAGCTTGGGCAGCCCTCCAGCAATGGCCGCCGCCATGCCGCCCATGGCCTCGACTTCGCGGATATGGCCCCAAGCTTTGGCCGCCAGTTCAGCGGTCAGACGCTCAACATAATATGAGCCGCCCCACGGGTCGATAATCCGCGTCGTGCCGCTTTCCTGCTGCAAAAACAACTGGGTGTTGCGCGCGATGCGGGCAGAAAAATCGGTCGGCAAAGCCAGCGCTTCGTCCAGCGCGTTGGTGTGGAGGGATTGGGTGTGGCCTTGCGTCGCCGCCATGGCCTCGATCTCGGTGCGGATCACGTTATTGAATACGTCCTGCGCGGTCAGCGACCAGCCCGACGTCTGGCAATGGGTGCGCAAAGCCAGCGACTTGTCGGATTTTGGCGCAAAGCCCTTGATCATATGAGACCAGAGCAGGCGCGCCGCGCGCATTTTGGCAATTTCCATGAAGAAATTCATGCCAATCGCCCAGAAAAATGAAAGGCGCGGAGCAAAATGGTCAATGCTCAGCCCCGCCTTGATGCCGATGCGGACATATTCAAGGCCATCCGCCAGCGTATAGGCCAGTTCCAGATCCTGTGTCGCGCCGGCTTCCTGCATATGGTAGCCGGAGATCGAGATTGAATTGAATTTTGGCATATGCCTGGATGTATAGGAGAAAATATCTGAAATAATCCGCATTGATGGTGCAGGCGGATAAATATAGGTGTTGCGCACCATGAATTCTTTTAAAATGTCATTTTGAATTGTGCCCGATAATTTTTCGGGCGGTACGCCTTGTTCTTCGGCAGCAACAATGAACAACGCCAGAATGGGCAGGACGGCGCCATTCATGGTCATGGATACGCTCATTTCATTGAGCGGAATGCCGTCAAACAGCGTGCGCATGTCATAGATCGAATCAATCGCGACGCCGGCCATGCCGACATCACCGGCAACACGGGGATGATCGGAATCATAGCCGCGATGGGTGGCGAGATCGAAGGCAACCGAGAGGCCCTTTTGTCCGGCGGCGAGATTTCGGCGGTAAAAGGCGTTGGAATCTTCTGCCGTGGAAAACCCGGCATATTGGCGGATCGTCCAAGGCTGGTTGACATACATGGTTGGATAAGGCCCGCGCAGGTAAGGCGCGGCACCGGGGATGCCATCGAGAAAGCTGAGGCCCATGAGATCAGCTGCGCCATACTGGCGCTTGAGGGCGATGCCCTCGGGTGTCATGAAGGGCGTCGCATCGGGTGATGGCGCGAGCTCAGCGCGCGGCGGTGTCCAGGCCAGCTTGGCAAAGTCAGGAAAGCGGGTCATGCCAATACCTCCTGCGCCAGGGCGTCGAGCACGGATTTCAGCGCTGCAACGACATCGCAGCCGCTGAAAATAAACAGTTCGACGCCAGCCTCGCGCCAGGCTGCCTCATGGGCTCCGGGTGAGCCCGCGAGGCACAGTCTCAGGCCTTTCGCCTTGAGCCTTGTGATGGCGGCAGCTGCTTCTGCCGTGTAGGCATGATCAGAGCCACACAGGCAAGCCCATCGGGACGCGCCGACCGCGGTGCTGAGAGCGTCAAGATCAGTCGTGCCATCCTCGCGCGCCAGCGGCGGGCCCTGCAAAGCCTGGATGCCACCGGCGGCGAAAACGCGCTGTGCAAAGCTGGCCCGAGCGGTGTGGTCTGCCAGCGGGCCCAACGTCGCCAGAAAAATCTCAGGCGTTGGGGTCAGCGCCCGCGCCATGTCCCGCAGGGCTTCATAAGGCTCGGCGAGCCGATGCGCCGCGAAGGCACCGGATTCGGGCGTGGATTCTGGCGCGGGCGCAAGACAAGCGACGCTGACTGATGTGAGGCTGGCAAATTCGCTGGTGCCAGTGAGCGGCAAGCGACGCGATGCGACGTCCTCCCTGCGCCTGGTTGCGACGTCGCGGATCGCAGCGGCAAGGCTGCCCGCCTGCAATGCCGCCATGATGCCACCTTCGGCCTCGATGGCCTGAAATTGCGTCCAGCCAGCCTGACAAAGCTCGTCTGTGAGCGTCTCAATCGCACCCGAACCGGCGGCGGGATCCGCCACGATGTTGACATGGGATTCCGCGCGCAAGATCAGCTGGGTGTTGCGCGCGATGCGGCGGGCGGCAGCATCAGGAAGGCCACGGGCCATGGAAAACGGCAGCGCCGTGATGACATCCGCGCCACCAGTGCCGGCGGAAAACACCGCCATGCCCACGCGCATGATGTTTACATGCGGGTCTTCGCGCGTCATCATCCGCCACGCGGTTTCGCCATGCAGGCGCAGCGGCAGCGCAGTCAGACCACAGGCTTCTTCAACGCGCGTCCAGAGCAGGCGCAGGGCCCGGAACTTGGCGATGGTGAGGAACTGATCGGTATCGGCAGCCAGAATGAAGCTGATCTGGCGACGGGCATCATCCAGCGACAAGCCGCTTTCGTGCAGGGCTTTCAGATAATGAAGGGCGCTGGCGATCACAAAAC
>DAICZI010000311.1 GCA_027311205.1 Beijerinckiaceae bacterium
ATGCAGCACATGCGACATCACCTGATGCTGCGCCTCCGCCATGGCCGACTTCGCAGAGGCTCCCGTTTGCAGCACCCGCAAAGTCTGCCGGAGAATGATCTGCTGGATTTGCGGGGTATTGACCTCAAAGCCCTCCACGAGTTGGGGAACGCTATTGGCCGTTTGGTCGTCAAACACCTTGAGCCAGGGTTGCGCTGCGAGTTCGGCGGGTGATCGCTCGACGATGGTGGCGACGTTGCTGGCACCGAGAATTGGCTGCAGCGCCCGCTGGGATTCCGGCGTCAATATCCATTTCAGGAATGTAACTGCTGCGGCCTTGTTCTTGGTATTGGCGTTGATTGTCAGCGGCGCAAGGACCATTCCCTGGGCAGGGGTCGGAAATGGCGAGGGCGCTGCTGCCAAAGGCAACTTTGGGGCCTGCTGGTGGAAGATGCCGGCCACGCCGCCATTATCGATCTCCATTGCAACCTTGCCTTCCCAAAACATGCGGCGGTAGGTTGCCGCATCGGCACCCTTAGGAATTGCGCCGGAATCGTAGACGCGCTTGTAGGCATCTATTCCTGCGATTACGGTCGGCGAATCCAGGGTCAGTTTGCCATGCCCGTCGCTCCAGCGGCCTCCGAAGCCATAGACAAAATTGCAGATATCCTGCCAGAAGCCGGGCCCTTCAGCCATCGTCGCGCGATAGGCATAGCCAAATTGTCCGTCGTGAGTGTGCGACTTGGCAGCAGCGATGAAGGCGTCGAAATCCTTTGGGGGCGCAGCCAGCAGAGCTGGATTGTAGAGCAGAGCATAGTTACTGCTCTCGAAGTTCACCCCATAGCGCTTGCCGCCAAGTTTCATGTATTTGTCAATCGCAGTGAAGCGATAATCGGCGGCGTGGATAAGGTCGTCCAGCGGCAGGATGCGATGGGCCGGGGCCGCAGCATCAAAGTCTATCTGGTCGAAACGCACGAGGTCAGGTCCCCCGCCGCCGCCCATTTGCGTGAAGATCGTGTTGGCGAAAGTGGCAAAGGGAAGTGCGATTGGCTCGACCTCAATGCGGTCTTGGCTGTGGTTGAACACGTCAACCCAGGCCCGCAGCTTTGGGCCTCGTCCAGCTTCAGAAAAGGTAACTGCGGCGAACGTGATCTTTTCCTTGGCAGCTTTCGCCTTCACCGGCCCGACAAAAGCCGCAGGGACTGCGGTAGCGGCAGCTATACCGAATGCGCGTCGCGTCAGATTGGTCATTGCTTCCTCCTGGATGTTTTTGGTCGGCTGTCTTTGCAGCGTTTTGTGAGCATATAGAATGTTGTAATATTTTACAACAGAAAAAATGACATCCTATGCCGGTCGCACGACATTGAAACAGGCCTCGCCGCGAAGTCGCCGTCCCACGTTTTCGGCTATCACCTGCTGGCGTCGCTTGATGGTACCCGTGGTCCAACCCGACATGTGCGGCGTCATCACCAGTCCAGGAAGATCCTGAAATGGCAGGTTCGATGGCGAACAATTTGGTTCATCAGCCGAAGGGTAGCGATACCAGGCGTCGATCACTGCGCCGCCAATGCGGCGGTCGCGCAGCGCTGCGAACAGCGCAGCTTCATCTACTACAGGTCCGCGGGCAACATTGATCAGAACGGCATGATCGCGCATCGCGGCGAAGGCGTTGTTTCCTACGATCCCGAGCGTTTCGGCTCCAAGCGGAACAGTGACCACGAATGCGTCGGCCGATCCCCAGAACGCCTTCATCTCAGTCAGCGGAAAATACTGATCCACCAGCGCGGGTGCATCAACTGCGCTGCGGTTGGCGACGTGGACTTTCAGGTCGAAGGCGCGCGCCCGCTTGGCAATCGCTTTGGCTATATGGCCGAAGCCAAGGAGGCCAATTGTGGTCCCTGCAAGTTCGCCATGCACCCGCTCTGGCGCGCCGGCCCAATAGGCCCAATCACCCTCGCGCAAACGTCGATCAGCTTCAGCCAGCGGCACGTAACGCTGAAGCAGTGCCGCCATGACGTATTCGGCAATCGCCGTTTCGTGGCCGAAGCAGTTGCAGACCATAGCATGCGGCGGCAACGCATTTAGATCGACCGAATCGTATCCAGCACCAGGCACATGGAATAGTCGCAGGGATTCCGGGCGGGGTAACGAGGCGTCGAAGCGCACGCCGATGATGATATCGGCCTCGGCGTAGGTTTGGCGGTCCGCTGCACTCTCCAATCGATCAGGCAGAAGGTTGATGTCCGCGGCCTGTCCGAGCAGTGCACCAAAGCCGTTGCTGAATGAAGTGGCATTCTCGCCGTGAAAAACAATGCGCGGGGTAGAATGTCTCATTTGGTTATTCCGTCGGCAGGAGGTCGAGTGAGCAATCGAGCAGGGCCGGGTCGACCTCGCGTTCCATCCGGTCGAACATGCTGTCGGCAAAATCGATCAACCGATCGACTGCGGCTACCGCTTCCTCGACATGGCGGTTGGCCACCGCATCCATGATATCAAGATGGCAGTCGACCGTCTGGTTTAACCCGGCTTCGGCAGCGACCCAATTATGGTAGATCCAGCCAATACGCCTTGACATGGTATGCAGAGGTCGCAGTGTGTGTTCCAGAAAGGGCTCGCCGGCGGCGATCATCATCAGGCGATCAATCCTGTTGTCCAGCAGGTTGAATGACGTGATGGTCATATTGTCGCGCCCTTGGCGTAAGGCGCGGGTCAAATGCAGAAGCTGGTTGCGATGCGTGGGGCCAGAACGCTCGGCAGCCAGCCGGATCACGAAACGTTCAAGGTCACGCCGCAGCCTCAGCAACACCCGCTCGCGCGCGAGGTCGATGGGTGCAATCTGCAAACCATGCCGAGGGCGAATATTCACCAGTGTGTCGGCGGCAAGCCGGTTGACAGCTTGGTGTACCGGGGTGCGACCAAAGCCTGTCATCTCCTGCAATTCCTGGATCGCCAGAAGGCGACCGGGCCGTAATTCGCAGGTGATGGTCATTTCCTCAAGCCGTTGATAGGCG
>DAICZI010000312.1 GCA_027311205.1 Beijerinckiaceae bacterium
AACCAGACCTGCGCGCAGGTGACCGACCACCCCGCGGACGCGACCGAGCTGGTGCTCACCCCCGAGGAGACCTGCGGCGAGGCCTCGCTCGGAGAGCGGTGCGTGGTGGCGGTGCGGCTGCACGCGCGCGGCTGCCTGGGCGGCGGCGAGGCGGGCTATGGGCACGCGGAAGGGTGAGCAGGAGACGTAATCGAGGCCGACGCTCTCGCAAAAATGGATCGAGGCCGGGTCGCCGCCGTGTTCGCCGCAAATGCCGAGCTTCATGCCGGGGCGCACCGCCCGCCCGCGTTCGGCGGCCAGACGCACCAATTGGCCCACGCCCTCCTGATCAAGCGTGACAAAGGGATCATGCGCCAATATGCCCTTGGCAACATAGGCCCCCAGAAACGAGGCGGCATCATCGCGCGAGATTCCCAGCGCCGTTTGCGTGAGATCATTGGTGCCAAACGAGAAAAACTCGGCACTTTTGGCAATGTCGCCTGCCATCAAGGCGGCGCGCGGCAATTCGATCATCGTGCCGATGTGATGGGGAATCGTGACGCCGGTTTCCGCTGCAACCTGCGCCGCCATGGCGCTGATGCGGGTCTTGACGTCATCGAATTCGGCGCGCGCCATCACCAGAGGCACCATGACTTCGACCATCACCGGCCGGCCGGTGCTTTTGCCTGCCGCCACCGCGCCCTCGAAAATTGCCCGCGCCTGCATTTCGGCGATTTCGGGGAAAGCGATGGCGAGGCGCACACCCCTGAAACCGAGCATCGGGTTGAATTCATGCAATTCAGCGGCGCGACGTTTCAACTGGTCAACATGGATGTTGAGGGCGGCAGCGACTTCGGCCATCTCGGCCTCGGTCTGCGGCAAAAATTCATGCAAAGGCGGGTCAAGCAGGCGGATCGTCACCGGCAGGCCGGCCATGATCTCGAACAATTGCGTGAAATCGCCGCGCTGGATCGGCAACAGCTTGGCAAGCGCCGCGCGCCGCCCGGCCTCGCTTTCGGCCAGAATCATCTCGCGCACGGCGATAATGCGGTCAGCTTCAAAGAACATGTGCTCAGTGCGGCAAAGCCCGATGCCTTCCGCGCCAAATTGCCGCGCCATCCGGGCATCGGCGGGGGTTTCGGCATTGGCCCGCACTTTAAGGCGGCGCACGCCGTCGGCCCATTGCATCAGCGCCGCAAACTCATCGGAAAGCTCGGGCTGGCGCATCGCCACCGCGCCGGCCAGCACCTGGCCGGTCGCGCCATCAAGCGTGATGATATCGCCCTTGCGGAAGGTCTGCCCGCTCGCGGTCATGGTGCCTGCGGCATAATCGACCCTGATCGCGCCTGCCCCGGAAACGCAGGGTTTGCCCATGCCACGCGCCACCACAGCGGCGTGCGAGGTCATGCCGCCGCGCGTCGTGAGAATGCCTTCGGAGGCGTGCATGCCGTGAATATCTTCCGGCGAGGTCTCGACCCGCACCAGGATCACCTTGCGACCGGCGGTTTTCAGAGCCTCGGCCTCATCGGAGAAAAAGCAGATTTCGCCGCACGCCGCGCCCGGCGAGGCCGGCAGGCCCGTGGCGATAATCTGGCGTTGGGCGTCGGGGTCCAGGGTGGGATGCAGCAATTGATCGAGCGTGCCCGGCTCAATGCGCGCCACAGCCTCATTGCGGCTGATCAAGCCTTCATGGGCCATATCGACCGCCATGCGGATCGCCGCTTTGGCGGTGCGCTTGCCGCCGCGCGTTTGCAGCATCCACAGCTTGCCGCGCTCGATGGTGAATTCCATATCCTGCATGTCGCGGTAATGGCGTTCGAGCCTGTGGGTGGTGGCCACAAATTCCGCAAAGACCTGCGGCATCAGCGCTTCGAGCGAGGGTTTGTCGGAATGGGCGGCGATGCGTGCCGCCTCTGTGAGGTTCTGGGGCGTGCGGATTCCCGCCACCACATCCTCCCCCTGGGCGTTGACCAGGAACTCGCCATAAAGCTCTTTGGCGCCGGTTGAGGGGTTGCGGGTGAAGGCGACGCCAGTGGCCGAGGTGTCGCCCATATTGCCAAACACCATCGCCTGGACATTGACCGCCGTGCCCCAGCTTTCCGGGATGTCGTTGAGTTTGCGATAGGTGATGGCGCGCTGGTTCATCCAGCTTGAAAACACTGCGCCAATCGCCCCCCAAAGCTGGGCTTGTGGATCCTGCGGGAAAGGTTGGCCGGATAAAGCGACAACCTTGCCCTTGTAAAGTTCGACGACCTTGCCCCAATCATCGGTATCCAGATCGGTATCGAGCTCATGGCCGCGCAAGGCTTTGTAATCTTCGAGAATATCCTCAAAATTATGCTGATCGATATCGAGCACGACATTGCAATACATCTGGATGAAGCGGCGGTAGCTGTCCCAGGCAAAGCGCGCATCTCCGGAACTGGCGGCCAGGGCCACAACGGTGACGTCATTGAGGCCGAGGTTCAGCACGGTATCCATCATGCCCGGCATCGACGCTCGCGCGCCTGAGCGGACCGAAACCAGCAGCGGGTTGGTTTCATCGCCAAAACTGCGCCCGGCGATCTTGCCGACCGCGACCAGCGCGGCTTCAACCTGCGCATTGAGGTCGGGTGGAAGGCTCTGGCCATGAGCGTAAAAATGGGTGCAGGCGGCGGTTGAAATGGTGAAGCCGGGCGGCACGGGCAGGCCAAGCGAGGCCATTTCGGCAAGGTTCGCGCCTTTGCCGCCCAAAAGATCACGCATCGAGGCGCGGCCTTCGGCAACACCATTGCCGAACTGATAGACCCATTGTGTCATGCTGAATCATCCCGACGGAAAAGTTGCGGACATATCCCGCAAAATGAAAGCTTGCGCAATGCGCCGTTGGTTAGGTGTCATTCCTGCCAAAGGGCCAGCCCAGGTGTCGTCACCCGCAGCCGCACACACTTGCCAAGGCAATTTTGAAGCGCTTATTGGGGAAGCTGCGGCAAATGAGCCGCCTGAGCGCCGGAGCCGTCGCCCTCATGAC
>DAICZI010000313.1 GCA_027311205.1 Beijerinckiaceae bacterium
GCCAAACCTGGTGCTGCGGCGCGGCCAGAGCGCTTTGGTCACCGGCCCATCCGGCTCAGGCAAATCCAGCCTGCTGCGGGCGATTTCCGGCATCTGGCCGTTTGGCGAGGGCGAGGTCAACCCGCCCGAAGGCGCAAGCCTGATGCTGTTGCCGCAGCGGCCGTATATCCCCATCGGGCCATTGCGTGCCGCCATCACCTACCCTGCCGCAGCGGAAGACTTTTCCGACGAAATGATCCGCGCCGCGCTGGTGCGGGCGCAATTGCCCGATTATGTCGGACGGCTCGACGAAGAGGACATCTGGCCGCAACGCCTGTCCGGCGGCGAACAGCAACGCGTCGCCATCGCCCGTGCACTGCTGGCCAAGCCCGACTGGCTGTTTCTCGACGAGGCGACAGCCGCCCTCGATGAAGCCACCGAGGCCAGGCTCTACCGCGCCTTGCACGAGGCTTTGCCGCAAACCACCATAGTCTCGATAGGCCACCGCGCCTCGCTCATCGCCTACCACCAGCGCCAGATCGCCATGCAGCCAGGGGCCGACGGGATTTTCACCCCGCAGGATGTGGTGGGCATGGCGGCGGAGTGAGGGCGGCCTGCGGCAAGCGCGGCAAGTCTTGAATGAATCGGCGGGCTTGATGTGTTGAAAACAGGCTCAGTCATCCGTCATGGCCAGGAACGAGGGCCTCCAGACACCGCGACCCCAAAGGCGTCGCACGCCAGGTTGTCCCGGCCAAAATCATGAAGCAATCTTGTTTTTGGCGCAATGCGCCATACCCTTGATGCAGGGCGTGGCCGCAGCGGGATAATTTCGTTCATGAATAAATCAGCACCGGTCATCGTCTGGTTCCGGCAGGATTTGCGCGTCTCCGACAATCCCGCCCTTTTGGAAGCGGCCGCGACCGGGGCACCCCTGGTGTGCATCTTCTGCCTGGAGGACGGCACGCCCGGCCAGCGACCGCTGGGCGGAGCAGCGCGCTGGTGGCTGCATCATTCCCTTGCGGCGCTGCGCGAAGCGCTGGCAGCACGCGGCGCTATCCTGCGGTATTTCAAAGGGCCAGCGGGAGAGGCGCTTGCCGCGCTATGTGACGCGACCGGAGCCAGCACCGTTCTGTGGAACCGGCGTTATGGCCATGATGCCACGCAGATCGATGCGCCCATCAAGGCGACCTTGCGGGCGCGCGGCTTGCGTTGCGACAGCTTCGGCGCGTCCTTGCTTTACGAGCCCTGGGAGGTGGCGACCAAGGCGGGTGATCCGGTTCGTGTGTTCTCGCCTTTCTGGCGGCAGGCCCGTGCAAAAGGCGAACCACGTGCACCCCTGCCCGCCCCGATCGCCTTGCGCGATGACTCGAACCGCGAAAAACTGCCTCGTGAGGTCAGCCTCGCTGATCTTGCCTTGCTGCCGCGCACGCCGGATTGGGCCGCAGGCCTGCGTGCCACATTCACCCCCGGCGAGGCTGGGGCGCAGGCGCGGCTGCGGCGTTTCGTGGAGCACGGCTTGCCGCATTACGCCGACAATCGGGATCGTCCCGATCTCGACATCACCTCGAAACTTTCAGCCCATCTGCGTTTTGGCGACCTCAGCCCGCATCAGATCTGGCATTATGCGAGTGACGCGGTGGCAGCGGGCACCACCACCGCCGCGGAGCGTCATCTGGAGAAATTTCGCGCTGAAATAGGCTGGCGCGAATTTTCCCATCATCTGCTGCATTACAATCCTGAACTGGCCCGCCAAAATTTCCAGCCGCGCTTTGACCATTTCCCGTGGCGCGATGATGCGCCAGCCTTGCATGCCTGGCAGCGTGGGCAGACTGGCTATCCCATCGTCGATGCGGGGATGCGCGAACTCTGGCAGACTGGCACCATGCACAACCGCGTGCGGATGATCGTCGCCTCGTTCCTGATCAAGCATTTGATGATCGACTGGCGGCAGGGCGAGGCCTGGTTCTGGGACACACTCTGCGATGCCGATCCGGCCAACAACGCCGCCTCATGGCAATGGGTGGCAGGTTCGGGTGCCGACGCGGCTCCCTATTTCCGCGTTTTCAACCCCGTGTTGCAAGGCGCGAAGTTTGATCCAGAAGGCGCTTATGTACGCCGCTATGTGCCTGAATTGGCAGCCATGGCCGCACCTCATATCCATACGCCCTGGCAAACGCCGCCGCATCTGCTGGCCAAAGCGGGAGTGCGCCTGGGCACAACTTATCCTGAACCGATCATCGATCTTGATGAAGGACGCCGGCGGGCGCTGGCCGCCTTCGCTGCGCTTCCCGCGCGCGACGTTTTTGTCGCCCCATAAAACCAAACCGCGGTTCCAGACGTAACCACATCAATGCCTCCAAATCCGGGATTAAAAGCAAAAACATGCGCATCGCAATCATTGGCTCTGGCATTGCCGGGCACTCTGCCGCTCTGGCGCTTTCCTATGCTGAAGAGCGTCATGATGTGGTGCTTTACGAGCGCGAGGCCCGCGCGGGTGGCCATGCTGCAACTGTTGATGTTGCGTGGCGCGGCGGCACGATCCCGGTTGATACTGGGTTTATCGTCTATAACGAGCCGAATTATCCAAATTTGACAGCTTTTTTTGAATGGGCTGGCGTCGCGACGCAGGCCTCGGACATGAGCTTTTCGGTTTCGGCGGAGCGCGGCAAGTTTGAGTGGTGCGGCGCGGAGGGGGCTGGTGCCTTTGATCGGCTGTTTGCGCAACGCCGCAATCTCGCATCGCCATCGTTCCTCAACATGCTGTGCGACATTATGCGTTTTCAGAAACAAGCCGCTGCCGATCTTGCGGCGCGCAGCATCGGCGCGGATTCGCTGGGGGCCTATCTCGCCCGCCACGGGTTTGGCGAGCGCCTGAAAGCCGATTATCTGGTGCCCATGGGCGCGGCGATCTGGTCGACATCGCCACGCGCCATGCTGGAATTTCCGGCGCAAAGCTTCATCGAGTTTTTTGAAAACCACGCCCTGCTGCGATGGCAAAGGCCACAGTG
>DAICZI010000314.1 GCA_027311205.1 Beijerinckiaceae bacterium
CGACAACGCCATCACGGCCAACGGTCGGCTGGATGTCAGCCGCCACCTGACCATCGACGCGCAGGGGCGTTTCGTGCAGGGCTGGCAGGAGGCCAACACGCCTGGCTTGCTGTCGGGCGTCAATTTGCAGGCCCGCCCACTAACTTATGCCTATGGCGCAACCCTCGGCGCGACCCAGACGCTGAACCGCGTCTCCCTCGGTCTGCATGGCACGATTGACCGTTATACATATGACAATGCCAATGTTGCAGGCGGCGCGCCGATTGATCTGGCCAATGGCAATTACACCGACACTGGCCTGCAATTGCGCGCGGGCTATGACCTTCTCCCAGGCGTAGCGCCATTTGTCGAAATCGATGGCGACCGTCGTCAGCGCGACATCGCGCTTGACACGGCGGGCTATGCCCGCGACTCCACCGGCTATGGTGCCAAGCTCGGCTCAACCTTCCGCCTGTCGCAACTGCTGACAGGTTCGCTGTCCGGTGGCTTGACCCATCGCACCTATAAAGATGCACGGCTGGGCTCTGTGACCGCGCCAACGCTGGATGCCAGCCTTGTCTGGAGCGCCACGCCGCTCACGACAGTCACGCTGCTTGGCAATACTGATGTCGCTGAATCGACCGTGACGGGTGCGACGGCCGCGCTCACTCATACCGCCTCCTTGCAGGTTGCCCAGCAGTTGCGCCGCAACCTGACTGTCACCGCCTCGGCGGGTCTGACCAATACCACCTATCCTGGTGCCGGGCTGGCCACCAACCTCTGGTCAACCGGACTCGCGGCCGATTACAGCCTCACCCGCACCCTCAAGGTTCGCGGCAGCCTGATTCACCAGCAGCTCACCAGCAACCAGCCGGGCTACAACTACACCGACAACACCATGTTGCTCGGCGTGCGTTTGCAGCGCTGATGTGGCAGCGCAGGCGCGCGTCCGGGTCAAAAAAATGCTAGTGTCAAAAAATGCTCGCCCACGCATCGGCAGGCGCAACAGCGTTACGGAAGGCCGCAAAAAGATTGCGGCCAATACCGCTATGGCCACCGGAAAGATCTGCTACAACCGGCGCTCGTGCCGCCCATTCCTCGGCGGGCACCAGCACATCAAGTCTGCCGGAGACCGCATCGAGCCGGATCATGTCCCCTTCGCGCAAGCGGGCGATCGGGCCCCCCATTTCCGCTTCCGGTGTCAGATGAATGGCGGCAGGCACTTTGCCGGACGCCCCCGACATGCGCCCGTCCGTCACCAGGGCCACCTTCTGCCCGCGATCCTGCAAAATTCCCAATGGCGGGGTCAATTTATGCAATTCAGGCATGCCATTGGCCCGCGGCCCCTGGAACCGCACCACGGCGATAAAATCGCCTGTCAGCTTGCCCGCCCTGAAGGCCGCCTGCAGTTCAGCCTGGTCGTGAAAAATCCGGGCCGGAGCTTCAATAATGTGGCGTTTGGTATCAACGGCGGAAGTCTTGATCACCGCGCGACCAAGATTGCCCTCCAGTGTCTTCAGCCCGCCATTGGGATGGAACGGATGGCTCGCGGGCCGTAACACCGGCGCATCAGGCGCAGGCGTTGGCGCGGCATGGCGCATGATGCTGCCATCGGCACCAAGCCTGGCCTCGATGCGATAGGCAGCAAGCCCCTTGCCAAAGACCGTCGTGACATCATCATGCAGCAAGCCCGCATCGAGCAATTCAGCCATCAGGGTGCCCATGCCGCCAGCGGCGTTGAAATGGTTCACGTCCGCCGAACCATTGGGATAGATGCGCGTCAGCAACGGCACAACTTCGGCCAGCGCCGAAAAATCATCCCACGTCAGCGTAATGCCCGCCGCCTTGGCCATGGCCACCAGATGCATGGTGTGGTTGGTCGAACCGCCGGTCGCGTGCAGTCCGACGACCCCATTGACGATGGCGCGTTCGTCAATCATCCGGCCGATCGGAGTATATTCATTGCCCAGCGCGGTGATCGCCAGCGCGCGCCGTGCCGCCTCGCTCGTCAGCGCATCGCGCAGCGGCGTATTGGGATTGATGAAACTGGAGCCGGGCATGTGCAAGCCCATGATTTCCATCAACATCTGATTGGAATTGGCCGTGCCGTAAAACGTGCAGGTGCCTGGGCCATGGTAGGATTTTGATTCAGACTCGAGCAATGCGGCGCGATCCACCTTGCCCTCAGCGTAAAGCTGGCGGGTCTTCGACTTCTCGTCATTGGATAAGCCGGATGTCATCGGCCCTGCAGGAATGAAAACGGCCGGCAAATGCCCGAACGACAAAGCCCCGATCACCAGACCCGGCACGATCTTGTCGCAAACCCCAAGATAGACCGCCGCATCAAACATCTGGTGCGACAGAGCAACGGCAGTTGAAAGCGCAATCACATCGCGCGAAAACAGCGACAATTCCATGCCAGCCTCGCCCTGGGTGACGCCATCGCACATCGCCGGAACGCCGCCTGCGACCTGCGCAACGCCGCCTGCCGCATGGGCTGCCGCGCGGATCAGATCAGGAAAGCGCTCGAAGGGCTGATGCGCCGAGAGCATGTCATTATAGGCCGTGACAATGGCGAGGTTGGAAACAGTTCCACCCGCCAGCGCCGCCTTGTCCGATGGGCCGCACGCGGCAAACCCATGGGCGAGATTGGCGCAGCCCAGGTGCCCACGGCGCGGGCCTTTCTCGGCAGCTTTGCTGATCTCGTCGAGATAGCGCCCGCGCTGGCTCACGCTGCGCCGCACAATCTTTTCGGTGATTTCGCCAATGCGTTGATGAAGCGCCATGGTCCCTGCTCCGGTATTTTTGAATATCACGAACTGCGGCTATAGGCCGAAATGCCCGCGCCTGCCAGCGCTGCACCACTGCGGAGCTTTGGCAAAAACAGCCCAAACAGGAATCCTGCCCTTCAGACGACCTCCTGATATCAACTAACTTTTTACCAAGTGGAAGAGCATCTTCAATAGGGGCAGGTTTAAGCGATGAAATTAACAGCCTTGCAA
>DAICZI010000315.1 GCA_027311205.1 Beijerinckiaceae bacterium
GGGTAACAGGCGGCCCCAGTCGAGTGCCGAATTCATCGCCGATGGCATCATTCATATTGTCGGGCTGACAGCGGCGCTTTGCGGAAGCATCGGGCTGGTGGCTCTGGCGCAATTGGGCGGACACCGCGATATCCTGCAATTGCTGGTCTATTGCGGCGGCATGCTGGCGATGTTTGGGGCGTCGGCTGCCTACAATCTCGGCTACAGCACGCGGTTTCGCCACGTACTGCAAAGCTTTGATCATTCTGCAATTTTCCTCATGATTGCTGGTACTTACACTCCGTTTATCGCAAGTGGCTTTAGCCTGTGGCCTGCGGCTTTGCTGCTGGCTTTGACATGGGGCTGGGCGCTTTGCGGCATTGCGATGCGGTTGTTCTGGCCTGAACCCTTCGCCCGTTTTTCATTGATGCTCTATCTTGGGCTGGGATGGATGGCGGTGCTGATCATTGTGCCGCAGCTCTATCTTTCCACACCGCAATTGTTGATTCCGCTGCTGCTTGGCGGACTGCTCTACACAGGCGGCGTGGTGTTTCATATTGGTGAGCGGCTGCCGTTCCAGAACGCCATCTGGCATGTTTTTGTCCTGGCAGCGGCGGCCGCTCATTATTATGCGGTGGTGGAATCGGTGCTGCTGCGCCCGGTGGCCTGAATCTGCCGATCAGGCCGCTTCCTGATCTTGTTCGGAGCCCGGCGCCAGGCGCACAACCATGCCGTCGCACTCCGGGCGCATCAGCAACTGGCAGGAAAGACGCGATTGCGGGGTCGTGCCAGGCAAGGCGTCGAGCTGTTCCAGTTCCTCATCGGAGGGCGGTTGAAACAGGTCAACAAAGTCGGGGTCGACAAAAACATGGCAGGTGCCGCAGGCACCAGCGCCGCCGCATTCAGCTTTGACTCCGAGGCCCCAGTCGCGGATGATTTCCATCACCCGCCAGCCATCCAGCGCCTCGACACGATGCGCCGCGCCCTTGTGATCAATGACATTCAGGAAAATATCGGACATGGTCAGCCTGCTCGCTTTCTTGTCCAGGGCCGGGTGCCGGTTGGCACTTCCGCGCCGAGGCCGGGCTGGTAGAAGGTTGCAATATCGGGACGCTGGCCGCTTTCCAGCAAATGCAAAGTGGCCGGATGGGTGATGTCGAAACTGTCAAAGCCGCAGCGGGCCATGAGTTGCAACTGGTCAAACAACACATGGCCGACGGCCCGTATTTCGCCGCCAAAGCCCAGTGCGCGCAGTTGGCGGGCCATCGAGAAGGCGCGGCCATCGGTGTATTTGGGAAAATCCAGCGCGATGACACCAAAGCGGTCGAGCCCGCCAATGTCCGCCACAGGCAGGCCCGGCTCCAGCCAGAGCCCGACGGCGAGCCCCGCAAATTCGGCTTCGCGCTCCCGCCATTGTGGCAGGGTCAGCAGGGCATGGGCGCGCGCAGGGGCGTCAGCTTCGAGCTTCGCCCAGGGATCAGACGTGAAGGTGCCGTTGGCATAGATGGCCATCAGATGTCCGCTCCAGCCTGAAGGGTGCCGAGGTGGATGCCACATTCGACCTTGCCGCGACCGCGCCAGCGCCCGGCGCGCTGGTCTTCGCCCGGTCTCACTGGCGAGGTGCAGGGAAGGCAGCCGATGGATGGATAGTTTTTTGCCACCAGGGGATGGGGCGGCAAATCATGCGTGCGGATATAGTCGAGCAGGCGCGTGGCATCAAAACCTGCGAGCGGATTGATCTTCACGCGGTCACCTTCAGTCTCGAACAGTGGCAGGGACGCCCGTACCGATGACTGAAATCTTTTGCGCCCCGTGATCCAGGCGTCAAAGTGGTGCAATGTCGCAGCCAGGGGGGCGCTCTTGCGAATATCGCAGCAACGGTCGGGGTCGCTCGACCAGAGGAATGCCTCTGGATCTTCCGCCGCCAGCACCCCTGCATCCGGCAAAGCGGTGATGACATGGCTCAGCCCGAGCCGCGCCACAAGCTCGTCACGATAGGCCAGTGTTTCGGGAAACAATTGTTGGGTATCGACAAAAATCACCGGTGTTGCCGGGTCGATGGCTGCTACCATGTGCAACAGCACGGCGCTATCAGCCCCAAAGCTCGAAACCAGCGCGATGCGGCCGGCATAGAGATGCTCGATCGCCAGACGCAGCAGCGCTGCCGGGTCGAGCGCTGCAAAGCGCGCGCCGAGCCGCGAGGCAGCGACCGGGTCGCCAAACAGGGTAACATCATGGTGTGCCATAAAGTGCTTCCTTGAAAGGCGCCATGCCGACACGTCGATAGGCTGCCAGAAAGGGTTCGGCAGCATCCGTGCGCAGCTTCATGTAGGTTTCGACCACAGTCTCGACCGCGTCGACGATAGCGTCGCCCGAAAAGCCCGGCCCGGTGATGGCGCCCACGGTGCAGGTTTCATCGCCTGTGCCACCCAGCGTCAGTTGATAGGTTTCCTCACCCTTGCGCTCAAGGCCAAGGATGCCAATGTGGCCGACGTGATGATGGCCGCAGGCATTGATGCAGCCCGAAATCTTGATTTTCAGATCGCCAATGTCGCGCGCTTTGGGGGTATCGCCGAAACGCTCGGAGATTTTCTGGGCAATCGGGATCGAGCGGGCGGTGGCCAGCGCACAATAATCGAGGCCAGGGCAGGCGATGATGTCAGTCACCAGCCCGGCGTTGCCGGTGCCAAGCCCGGCAGCCACGAGTTCGTCATAGAGCGCGGGGAGTTCTTCGCGCGCAATATAGGGCAAAACGAGGTTCTGCTCATGGGATACGCGGATTTCGCTCTGCGAATAGCGTTCGGCGAGATCGGCGATGATATCCATCTGTTCGGCGGTGGCATCGCCGGGAATGGCCCCGATGGGTTTCAGGGATAGGGTGACGACGCCGTAGCCTTGTGCCTTGTGAGCGGCAACATTGCGGGCAACAAAGTTGGCAAACGTCGGATCGCGCGCCGCTCTGGCGTCGCAAAGCGGGGTCGCGGCGGCGCGCGGCGG
>DAICZI010000316.1 GCA_027311205.1 Beijerinckiaceae bacterium
CGAAATCGGTGATCTCGCCGATATAGTTCGAACGATAGCGTGTCGCAATACGCGCCGAGAAGCCGTAGCGCTCGTAGTACAGCGTTGCCTGCCAGACGGTCTTCGACAGGCCCGGCAGGGTGATGTTGCGGCGTGCGCCCAAAAGCTGGGTGTCGAGGCCGGCGGCATGGATGAGGAAATTGACCGCGGCACGCGGGGAGGCGTGCCAGTGGCGCACCTTGTCACTCACCGGCAGAATCGCGGGCAGGCCGGCCAGCGGTTCGCGGATAATGCCGGAGAAAAAGCCGGAAGCGGCGAGATTGGGCTTGCCGGGTCGCACGCAAAGGGTCGGCAGCCGCAGCCCAATGCCATCAACAAAGCCTTTGCGGGTGAAATCGGCCAGCAGCAATTCATCAATGGCCTTTTGCGTGCCGTAGCTGGTCAGCGGCGTCGAGCGGAAATCATCGTCAATCGCCTCGGGGAACGGTGGGCCAAACACCGCAATCGACGAGGCGAAAATCAACTTGGGCACATAATGGCCACCGCGCGCCCTGATCGCCTCCAGCAAAAACCGCGTGCCGTCGAGATTGATGGCGTAGCCCTTGTCGAAATCCCTCTCGGCCTCGCCCGACACAATGGCGGCAAGGTGGAAAATCACCGTCGGCTCGGATGCGATCATCGCCTCGACCTGCGCCCGGTCGGCAATGTTGACCTGCACCGCGCTGACCGGGCAAGTTGCGCCCGCCGGTGCGCCTGGCATCACCGCGTCAGCCAGCGTCATGCCGGTGAGTTCCGCACCCGCCAGCGTGCCGGTTGTGGCCAGGTGGTTGGCGAGCTTGCTCCCCACCATGCCCGCCGCGCCGATAATCAGGACCTTCATGGTGTTTCCTCTCGTCTCAGGCGCTTTTGAAGCGATGCTCGGGCACGCCGCGCACGCCAGCGTCAAGTGAAATCAATGCGCCCGCATCGCCATCGCGCGTCAGCGAGGTGACATAGAGCGTCGCCAGACCGGGGCCACCAAAGCACGGCATGGTCGGGTGTTTCACCGGCAGATGCAGGCGGCGCTCGATCACGCCCTCGCGGCTGATGCGGTTGAGGCAGGCGGCGCTGACGCCAGCGCTCCAGTAAAACCCTTCCGCATCGACCGTTGCGCCATCCGGCACGCCCATCGCCGCATCGAGCGGGCAAAACGGCCTGAAATCGCCAACCGGGCCATGGGCCGGGTCAAAGGCGCACTGGCTGACGAGATTGGCTCTGGTGTCGGCGTGATACATGGTGCGCCCATCGGGGCTCCAGGCCAGACCATTGGAAATCAGCAAGCCGTCGCGCAGTCTGGTGACGGTGCCATCTGGCGCAATCCGGTAAAGCGCCGCCGTCGGCTGGCG
The DNA here is from genome assembly GCA_027311205.1 of Beijerinckiaceae bacterium. GTDB lineage: Bacteria > Pseudomonadota > Alphaproteobacteria > Rhizobiales > Beijerinckiaceae > REEB77. The sequence goes on from DAICZI010000316.1 coordinate 1,365, forward strand.
CGGCGATCTTTCATCCATCGAGCCCACATAAAACGCGCCATCAGGCCCGACCTTGCCATCATTCAGCCGCCCATGCGGCTGGTTGGGTTCGGGATGCACCAGAAGTTCCAGTGCCTTGGTCTCGGGATCATAAAAATGCACGCCGCTGCGCAGCGCCACCAGCAGGCGCTGGCTTTGCGTCAGGCCAAAGCTGCCAATATCGGCGGGCATCGCATGGCTCGTGACAGTGCCAGTGTGGGGCGCAAGCTGATGCAGCGCTGGGGCCATGATATCGACAAACCACAGGCAGTTGGGCCGGTCATCCCATGTCGGGCCTTCGCCCAATTGCAGCGGAAAGGTGATGGCGGCCTTTGTGGCGGGGGTCAGCTCAAGCATCGGCGTTTCCAGGGAGGAGATTCGCCTACCTTAAATCATCCGTAAAGTGATGCCAGCGCTTTTCAGCTTTTGGCTTTGCGCCGCTTGGATGCCGCGCGCGGCGCAGCCTGCTGGATATTTTTCCAGGTATCCGACTGGGCAATCATCTGGCGAATCGCCGCGACATTTGCCGCCGCCTGTGCCGGGGGCAAATCGCGTGCCGCCACTTGCTCGGATTGCTGGAATTTTCCTTCCAAAGCCAGCACCAGCGCATAGTTCTGCTGCACCCGCGCGCCAGCCTGCGGACTGGCCGCCGCTTGCGCCAGCACTTGTTCAGCGGCGGGCAGATTGCGCGACAGCGCGTAGGACAGGCCAAGGTTGGAGAGAATGGCCGGTTCGCCGGGGCGGATTTTCAGGGCGCTGGCATAGAGCGATTGCGCCTTGGTATGGTCGCCGATCTGGTCGGCAATGGTGCCTTCAGCCGAGAGCACCGACCAATCGGGATGGTCAGGCGTCGAGGCCGCCTGCAGCACCGGCAAAGCCTGGCTGAAATGTCCGGCATCGACCAGCGCCTTGCCATATTCAGCCCGCAGTGCCCGGTCTTTGGGGTGGTGCAGCACGGCAACTTCCAGCACCGCCGCGGCCTGATTGTTGCGGTGCTCCCGGCGCAGCCCGCGCGCGTAATTCATGGCGGCGCTAATGTCATCATGCCGGGCTTCATAGCGCTCACCCCAGGCACTCGTATAGGCCCGCACCGCTTCCGCGCCGTGGGGCAGGGTCGCCAGCGGCTGATTGATGCTGCCGGTGACGTCATTGACCGCAGCACAACCCGCCAGAAGCAGCGGCAAGATGGACAAAGCAGCCAGGCGGGCGGAAGTGCGGGGTGAAAAGCTGCTGCTGCGGTTCATCATGGCGAATGGCCATCCGGAGATGAGAAAAATTAACCTTTATTTTGGTAAAGACTTAACCTTAAAAGAAGCTTAACGCGCCATTCTGGCACAGGACATCATGCACCCGACCTTTGCACCCCCCAATACCGCCGCCATTCCCATCTGGTTTGTGCAGGAATCTGACCTCGTGCAGCACCTCGCCGCGCTGCCGCAAGCCATAAGCCGGCAGGCCGAGTTTGCGGGCTTCAAGCCATTCAGCGTGATTAATAGTTCTTTCGGATGAAGTCCTGGAGCATGGTCATTGCCTCGTTAACCGTTGTATTCTTCGTCTGGCATTCCTTGTTCAACTCTACACACTTGATCTTGG
>DAICZI010000317.1 GCA_027311205.1 Beijerinckiaceae bacterium
GCCGCCGCCGCGCCATCGGCGGCATCGAGCCTGCCTGCGCCGCCCTGCGCGCCCACGCCTTGGCCACCGCCGGCGCCTGCCGCAGCGCCGCCGTCACCGCCGCCGCCTGTCCCGGTGTCAGGGGCCCGCAAAGCCTGAAAAGTCCAATATTTCCACATGTCCACCTCTCCTTGGGTTGAGCCGCTAAAGATCGCGCGGCACCGGCGATTTTTCCTTGCGGCTCGCCGCAATCATGTTGAGCAGCAAGGCGACAATGGAGTTCTGGCCCTCGCGATACAGGCCATAGTCGTAGGCCTGGTCGCGTGGCAGCCCGAGTTGTGCCGTGAAGGTGACGCGGCGCAGGGTCACATCCAGCAGGTGTTCGAGCAGCGCGCGAAATTCGGCATTGGCATCGAGCGCCGCCATGATCGCGGTCAGCCGGTCGTGCTTGATCCTGGCCTCGTCGAGCGCGGCGTCGGCGACGCCGGTGTTCCAGAAGTCCCAGCCGTCCTTGCCGGCATTGCGGATCAGGCTTTCAACATCGGGCTGGCTTTGCATATCAAGGTTCCTTTATGCGCCCGTGGGCGAAGGGGGCGGCGCGATGAGACCGGCTGGCGCGGGCGGCGGCGGTGGTGCGCCGCCCTGCGCCGGGTCGCCATTGGCGGGCGGCGGCGGCGGGGCTGGGTCCATCTGCTTTTGCTGGGCTGCCATGGCCTGCGCCGCCTGGCTGGCCAGCGCCTTGACCGAACTGGCGATGCTCGACTGGATGCTGGCCGGATAGATCAGATGGTTGGGAATGCCGAGGCTTTCGGCGACTTCGGCAAAGCCCTTGTCGGCGGGGGTGAGCTTGGCCAGCAGACCGCCCGTCGGATCGGTCATCTGCAGCATCTGCACCCATTGCAGATATTTGGCGGCCAGGCTGGCTTTGCTCGCCATGCCGAGCGGCGAAATCACCTTGACCTTGACCAGAAGCTGATCGATCTTCAGGGGTTCGCCCTTCAGCGCGCCCATGTCGTAAAGCACTTCCAGCGCCCTTTTGATCAGCGGAATGACCATTTCCTGAACAAGGCGCCCATAGGCCCCGGCGTGGTCCTGGGCAAGCTGCTTGACCCGCTCCATGATTTCGGAGGCCGACCGCGGCACCGCGCCATCAGGTGGCAATTGCTGATCCTGCATGCCCGCCTGCACCTGCATGCGCAGATCCTGCAGGATGATATTGGCGATGTTGATGTCGGCGGGCGGCAACCGCTGGATCGATGGGCCGAGCGGACCACCATTGCGCGCCACCGTCCAGATCGCGCCGGGCTCGATGCGCGCCGTGTCGGGATTGAAGACGCCGTCATCGACCCTCGTGAAAATCCCGAGCATCGCCAGAGCGGCGCTTTTAAGCGTGATTTCCATGGCCTTGTTGAGGCTCTTGGTCGTCGGCAGCGTCATCAGCACCGGGCCAAAGCCATAGACCTGCCCCGGCATCCGGAAATAACGCGGCGTGATCCACGGGCACTCGCGGCTTTCGTCGGTGGCGACGGTGCTGTCCTTTTCGGCTTCGAGATAGACGTAATGCAGCCAGTGCTGCTTCTTGTCGTCCCAGATCACGTCCTGGCAGAGGATGTGCTCCTCGGTGCCCTGCTTTTCGGCGGCTTCCTTGAATTCAGGACTGAACTTGCCCCTGGGCCAATTCTCCAGGATCGCGCGAGCCGCCCACTTGCGCTTCCAGAATACGCCATGCACCGAGCCATAGGGCCCCTGATCGATGGCCACCTCGTCCATGGAGGCGCTGGTAAAGCGCAGGGGATGATGCTCATCGCCGTGCATCACCATCATGAAGCCTGTCGAGATTAGGACGTCGGCCAAGGTTTCGTTGACGGCAGCATCAAACTCGCCGGTCTGGAAGGCGATATTGACAATCGCGCTGACCAGCTCCAGTTCTTTTTTCCAGTCGTCCAATTGCTGGCCGTTAGCTTCGGCCTTGGCGGTGGCGGCGGGGCCCAGCTCCAGCGCGAAGAAGCTTTCGCCGGTCGGGAAGAGATCTTGCTGCAGGCGTCCGGTCGAGCGCACGTGCGCCATGGGCGCGGTATTGTCGAAAATCAGATTGGCCCGTGTGTTCGGGCTCTTGGTGGCATAGCGCGTCGACATGCGGTAGGGCGCGACGTAATCATAGGCATCAATCAGCGTTTTCTGCCATTGATCATGCAGGCTCCACGCCGCGGCCGCCCGCGCCTGGTGGCGTTTGAAAGGCTCGCCGGAAAGCTGCTTAGCGGCCATGCTCAATTACCCAGGGTCGAGCCGGGGCCGCCATTGCGCGAATAGGCCAGCATCGCCCGCCCCAGGCCGGGTTTGTTGAGCTGTGCCGCCGCATTGTCATTTTGTGCCTGGTTGGCGGCCAGCAGCTTCAACTGCGATCCCTGCGCCGATGTGGCGTTGGACTGGTTCTGGGCAATCTGCGCTTCGAGAGCTTTTTTCTGGCCGCTGCCGGTGAGGGCTCCGATGATGTTGCTCATGGATCATGTTCCCATAGTGTACAACCGGTTGCGTCCGGTTCCGGAGACGGGCGCATGGCCAGAAGCCTGGCAATGCGTTCGCCAGGACGCCAGCCCGTTTGGACGCGCGCGAAAATTCTGACCGTGCCATTTTGCGCGTGATCGGCCAGCGTCAATTGCGCGACCCGCAGGACGGCGCGCATGTGGCTGGCGGCGCTGGGCGCGCAGGCAAACCAGACCTCCAGATGCCCTTCCGGATGGGCGACAAAGCCCCCCGCTGCGAAAGGCGCCAGCATGTAGGAGGGCCCGGCGCCGACATGCGCCAGAGCCGCCTGCAAGGCGCTGCCAAAGCCCTTGCGCATCGCCACGCTGACATTGCCGGGCTGGCCATAGAGGCCTTCGACAAAAGCTATGCTGGCGGGGCTGGCAACGCTGCTGCGGCCCGTCTCAACCACGACGCGTTCCCCGTGGCAGCCAGCGGCCATGCGTGAGACGGCCGCGCC
>DAICZI010000318.1 GCA_027311205.1 Beijerinckiaceae bacterium
GCGCCGGATCGTGCGCCGCATCCGCCGCCACTGGGAATCAAAAGTCGATCTCCACGGGTTCATTGATCACAAGCTTCCACTTCGCATCCTTCTCGTGAAATTCAGGCAGGGATTCGATGAGAGGCTTGACGGAGGGATCCAGCGGTACCGCCGTCTTGGCCTTCTTGACGAAGGGTTCCAGCGCTTTGGCCTGGCGCACATGACCGGCACGGTCAAGCAGATAGCCGAGCCGACGCACAGACGAGTTTTCGTAAACGGCGGCGGCTTTGGCGAGCGCACGCGGATCTGCCTTGGCGCCTATGTCTTTGGCGATCTGCGCAACCCCATTGATGCCGGAGGCCTTGTGGAAGTAACGTGCGCAATCCAGCAACGTCAACTCGACGCCGGCCACTTGGGCAAAACCGGCATCACTCTTCATCCGATCGAGCTGATCGGGTTGATTGAGCTTTGCGAAGGCCTTGGGCGTCTGATAAAGAAACTGGAGGCGGTGGCGACCGATCTCGAAGTCACGCAACTGCCTGGGCACAACTACCTGAAAGACCATGGCGGCCTGGTGCGATGAACCATGGAAGGCCGCAGCACGCAGCAGCGAGATACGATAGTCGATGCCTTGGTGCTTCATCAAGGGATCGATCCATCGGACGGGATCGGGCGCACCGGCCATCTGATCCTCAGGACGCAGGATTAAATAGAAGCCATGGCGAGGGTTGGCCAGTCGGCGTTTTTTCATCAGCCGGGTTATCGCGGTGGTCAGGCCCTCAGGTTTCAGGTCGACCGCAGCCAGCACCTCTTCGCGGTCGAAGTGCGCACGACCATGGAGAAGTCGGTCATCAATGAATTGGTCAAGGGAGGCCATTCCCGGATCATATGCAAAAACAGACAAAATGGCAAGGTTTTTGCGTATGAGTTGGGATTGTCAGGCTCGCGGGAAGTGTAAGCTTCTGAAGCGGCTTGTGAAGTCGCGGCCAATCCATGAGTGAGACCCCTTATTCCATGCCTGTTCACATTTTGGACAGCCTGCCCCGCAAAGCCCCGAGAGTGAGAGGCTGGGCCGGGTTTTGCTGACGGGGGATGGCAGCGAGAGAGGCTCGTGCTGCCCGTCGCGAGGCTTGTCCGATGACCATTTCGAGATCCTTCCGCCCGGCCCCTGAGCGGGCCAGCATCTACCAAGACATCACGCAACGCATCATCGCCCAGCTTGAGGCTGGCACGGTGCCATGGGTGCAGCCCTGGAAATCGGCCGGAGCTTCCGGGCTTGGCATGCCGACCAATGCCCGCAGCGGGCGCGCCTATTCCGGCATCAATATCCTGATCCTGTGGAATGGGGCCGCCAGCAACGGCTTTGCCTCAAACACCTGGCTGACGTTTCGCCAGGCGCTTGAGTTTGCCCCTGCGGGCCTTCTGATGGCTGGCGGCCCGGGGAGGATCAATCACCGGCGACGAGCGCGCGCAGTTTTTCACGAAAATCCGAAAGGGTCCGGGAGATCAGCGCCCTCTGCGCATTAAATCGATGCGTTGGGGCCGGTATCGAAACAGCAACCGGACGGCCATAGGGGTCAACCACCGCAACGCCGACGGCGCTGATGCCCATCGCATGTTCGGCCAGATCAAAAGCCAGATGATGGCGCTGCACCAGTTCGATCTCCCGCAGGAGCGCGTTGCGGTCGGCAACAGGATAGTCCGGGTGCTCGGCAAGGCTTTTGTCGATCAGCTTTTCAGCGTCCTGCCTCGCGAAACAGGCCAATATCGCCTTGCCATTCGCGGTGCAATGCAGGGGAAAGCGCTCACCTATCGCAGACATGGCCACCAGCCGTTGCTGGCCGGGAATCTGGTCAATAAAGACCACCGACCCGCCTGACAGGATCGACAGATCGACCGTCTCGCCGAGCATGTCACGAAGCGCGACAAGGTGGGGGTGCAGGATGTCGGTGAAATTTGAATTTAGCGAGGCCGCAAGCCGCGCGAGGCCGGGGCCAATCCGTACGCCGTGGCCAGGCTTGGCTTCGGCCACGAAATCCTCTGACGCCAGGGCCGCGACGATGCGCTGGACGGTGGACCGTGCCAGTCCAACTTCCTTGGCGATCTGACCCAGACTCAGGCCTTCCGGCCTGCCGCCCAGCGCCCGCAGCACGCTGGCAGCGCGGGCGATGACCTGAATGCCGGGAGCTATAGCCTTGTCTTCCTCAACACTCATCTAAACGCCCCGGAGGTTCTTCGCGTCTGCAGCTTCTCAACAGCGTGCATCAGGCCCATGCCATAGCCTGCAAAGCCGACGCCGCAAAATTCTTGCGATCCATATTGACTGCATTACGATACATGTGCATTATCATACGATACAATAATATGGGCCCGCAAGTGGCCTCACAGGAAACGTCCGGCCATAGGCCGCATCTGGAGGGCTTGAAATGCCGATCACGATTCGTGGCATCGAGTTCGAGAGCAATCTCGACAATCCGATGGGCCTGGAGTTTTACAATCTCTCGCATCGCTTCGGGTTTCAGTCGCCGAACTGGCCCTATTTCGAAGATGTGAAGATCGAGCGCATCCACTACATGGCCAAATCGGGCGTGTTGTCGCAGCGCATCACCACCTCCATGCACAACACCACGCATATTGATGCGCCAGCCCATGTGGTTGAAGACACGCCTTTCATAGACGAGGTGCCCCTGCCGCATTTCTTCGGCTCTGGTCTTGTTGTGTCGATCCCCAAGAAAATGTGGGAGCCGATCACCTATGATGATTTGGAAAAGGCGGCGGGCAACGCGGTGCGCCCCGGCGACGTGATCATCGTCAACACCGGCTGGCACCATAAATACCGCGACAGCGAGGAATATTTCTGCAAATGCCCCGGCTTTGTGCCATCAGCCGGCGACTGGTTCGTCGAGAAAAAAGTGAAGGTCGTCGGCCATGACACGCAGGCCAATGACCATCCGCTCGCCACCGCCATCGGCCCGCAT
>DAICZI010000319.1 GCA_027311205.1 Beijerinckiaceae bacterium
ATGATCGACCGAGCTTCATATCGGTCCTCGACGATCTCGAGCAGATCGCGGCGCTGATCGGCGTCGAGCCTGCGGCGGCGGCGCAATTTGCAGCGGCGGCAGCCAGCGAGACCGGGCAGGTTTGCGGTGTCGCCAATGACAATGGCGGCGGCCAGGTGGTGGTGTCAGGCGACACCGCTGCCGTCACCCGCGCGATGGAGCTTGCCAAGGCGGCTGGCGTCAAGCGCGCCGTGCTATTGCCGGTCTCGGCACCATTTCATTGCGCGTTGATGCAGCCCGCAGCCGAATCCATGGCAGCGGCGCTCGCCAGCGCCCGGATCAGCGCGCCGCTGGTGCCGCTCGTCGCCAATGTCACCGCTGCGCCGGTGCTTGATCCGGCAGAGATCCGCGATTTGCTGGTGCGCCAGGTGACCGCGACGGTGCGCTGGCGCGAATCAGTGCTGTTCATGGCCACTGAAGGCGTCAGCGAAGCGCTTGAATTGGGTGCGGGCAAGGTCTTGACCGGCCTCATCAAGCGCATTGCCGACACCATTCAGGTGCGCGCCATTGGCACCAAAGCCGATGTTGACGGGTTGATGGCGAGTGGGGAGATGACGCATGTTTGATCTTTCGGGCCGCAAGGCGCTGGTGACCGGAGCCAGCGGCGGGCTTGGCAGCGCCATTGCCCGCGCCTTGCATCAACAGGGCGCGGAAGTGGCGATTTCAGGCACGCGGGTTGAGGCGCTGGAAACGCTGGCACGCGAGCTTGGTTCGCGCGTCCACATCACCCCCTGCGACCTCGGGAACCGCGCTGAACTGGAAGCGCTTGTGCCCGCCGCCGAAAAGGCACTGGGGCAGATCGACATTCTGGTCAACAACGCCGGTGTCACCCGCGACAATCTCTTCATGCGCATGAAAGATGCCGAATGGGATCAGGTCATTGCCATCAACCTCACTTCGGCCTTCGTGCTCTCGCGTGCCGTGCTGCGCGGCATGATGAAGCGCCGTTTTGGCCGCATCATCGGCATCACCTCGATTGTCGGCGTCACCGGCAATCCCGGCCAGGGCAATTACGCCGCCTCCAAGGCGGGCATGATCGGCATGAGCAAGGCGCTGGCCGCTGAAGTTGCCAGCCGCTCCATCACCGTCAATTGCGTCGCGCCGGGATTTATCGCCAGCCCGATGACCGACGCCTTGAACGAGGCCCAGCGCAACGCCATTCTGGCCAATGTGCCGATGGGCGCTTTGGGTCAAGGCAGCGACATTGCCGCGGCGTGCGTCTATCTGGCCAGCGCCGAGGCCGGCTATGTCACCGGCCAGACGCTGCATGTGAATGGCGGCATGGCCATGATTTGAGCGGCGATGATGGTTGCCAGCCCTCAAAGGCCGAACAGCTTGCGCCCTGCCCCTTCCCATATCTCCAGTTTTGTGTATAAGCCCATGCAAGTCCTCAGGGCATTAGCGTCCTGGGGCTGTTTTGCGTGCGACCTCTCTGGACGACATCCCGGGCTGGCTTGATGGCGCGAGGCTTATGGGCGGGTTTAACGCCGCTTTTTTCAACCTGAAGGATCATCTCGATGTCGATTACGCCAGAGCGCAAGGCTGCGCTCATCAAGGATTATGCCACCAAGTCGGGTGACACCGGTTCGCCCGAAGTGCAGGTGGCCATTCTCACCACCCGCATTGCCAATCTGACCGAACATTTCAAAACCCACGTCAAGGACAATCATTCCCGGCGTGGCCTGTTGAAGCTCGTGTCACTGCGTCGGCAACTGCTCGATTATGTCAAGAAAAACGACGAGGCCCGCTACAAGAGCCTCATCGAGCGTCTCGGCATCCGCCGCTGATGCCCTGCCGCGCCTCGGCGCGCGGCCTTTGAGGGCGGCAACATGGGGTTGCCGTCTGACCGTCCGCGAAAGAAATGACAAGGCCATGAGAGAATCGCCAGACGCTGACACGGCATGCTGCCAGCCTCTTGCCGTTCTCATCATGGCCTTTTGTCCTTTCGCACCTTTGAAAGACTGAAAACCCATGTTCCATATCCATCGCGAATCCATCGAGTGGGCGGGTCGCACCCTCACTTTTGAAACCGGGCGCATCGCCCGCCAGGCCGACGCCGCCGTTTTGGCGACCTATGGCGAAACCACCCTGCTCGCCACCGTGGTATCGGCCAAGACCGCAAAGCCGGGCATCGATTTCTTCCCCCTGACCGTCAATTATCAGGAAAAAACCTTTGCCGCTGGACGCATTCCTGGTGGCTATTTCAAGCGTGAAGGCCGCGCTTCGGAAAAGGAAACGCTGGTCTCGCGGCTGATCGACCGCCCGATCCGGCCGCTGTTTCCTGAAGGCTACCGCAACGAAACGCAGGTTGTGGTCACTGTGCTCAGCCATGATCTCGAAAGCGATCCCGATATTCTGGCGCTGATCGCGACCTCGGCCGCTTTGACCATTTCCGGCATCCCCTTCATGGGCCCGGTCGGTGCCGCCCGCGTTGGCATGATCAACGGCGCGCTGAAGCTCAACCCCACCCTCGACGAAATGAAGACCAGTTCGCTTGATCTGGTCATGGCCGGCACGGCTGACGCCGTGCTGATGGTTGAATCGGAAGCCAAAGAGCTTTCCGAAGACACGATGCTTGAAGCCGTCATGACCGGCCATCGCGGGTTCCAGCCGGTGCTCGAAGCCATCATCCGTCTGGCAGAGAAAGCCGCGAAAGAGCCGCGTGATCTCGTTATCGCCGACAAGAGTGCCGTGGAAAAGGCCGTGCTTGACCTGGCCGAAGCTGATCTGCGCGCAGCCTACAAGATCACCGCCAAGCAGCAGCGCTATATCGCGGTTGATGCGGTAAAGGCCAAGGTCAACGCAGCCCTATTGCCTGCCGACGGCGAAGCCAAATTCCCCAGCGATAAAGTGGCCGAAGCTTTCCACGATCTGCAAGCCAAAGTGGTGCGCTGGAACGTGCTCGAT
>DAICZI010000031.1 GCA_027311205.1 Beijerinckiaceae bacterium
CTTCTGGGTGCTGGCTGCGACGTTTTTCATCTGCGGCCTTTCAACCAATGGCTTGATCCAGCAGCATTTCATCCCGTTCTGTGGTGATTATGGCCTTGCCGCCGTGCAGGCCAGCTTTGTGCTCGCGATCATGGGCGGGTTTGATTTCGTCGGCACGATTCTGTCGGGCTGGCTGTCAGACAGAATCGACAGCCGCTGGCTGCTGGGCTGGTATTATGGCCTGCGCGGGCTGGCCCTGCTCTATCTGCCCTTTGCGCATTTCAGCCTGGCGGGCCTCAGTGTTTTTGCGGTGTTTTACGGGCTGGACTGGGTGGCGACCGTGCCGCCCACCGTCAAGCTCGCCGCCGCGCATTTTGGCCGCGAGAAGGCCGGCGTGGTGTTTGGCTGGATTTTCGCCGCGCATCAACTGGGCGCGGCGGCAGCGGCCTGGGGTGCGGGATTGTCGCGCACCGAGCTCTCAACCTATGTGCCGGCCTTTATCGGGGCGGGGGCCATGTGCCTGTTGGCTACAGCGCTGTGCCTGACCATGCGGGGCACCCCAAAGCCGGTGCTGGCCGGGACGGCTGCAGCGGCGGCTTGACCGGCAAAATCAGGCCGAGCACGCGCTCAAGGCAAACAAGGTCGCACGCGGCTGGCGCGGCGACGGGAAAAAGCGATGTTACATGGTTGAATTAGCTGGCAGGAGAGGTGGGACTCGAACCCACAACCCCCGGTTTTGGAGACCGGTACTCTAGCCAATTGAGCTACACTCCTGTGCGGGACGTCTATTGCCGCAAAAGCTCTGCCGATGCAAGCCTCATGCGCTGGGTTCGACAATCACTGCCGATCCATAGGCCAGCACCTCGGTAATGCCGTCCATGATTTCATTGGCGTCATAACGCATGCCGATAATGGCGTTGGCGCCGGCCTTCTGGGCATGTTCGATCATCAGATCGAAGGATTCCTGGCGCGCCGTTTCGGCCAGATTGACATAGATACCGAGCTTGCCGCCAAACACCGATTGCAGGCCGCCGAGCATGTTGCCTACCGCGCTGCGCGAACGCACGGTGATGCCGCGCACGATTCCCAGATGGCGCGTGACCCGATAGCCCGCGAGATCATTGGTGGTTGAGACAATCATGCTAAGGTTCCCCATGAAGATGAATTGACACCCGCGAAGGCCATCATGCCGCAGATCAACGCCGTTGCCAATGTCCTGTCCATCGCCGGCTCCGACCCCTCGGGCGGGGCGGGCATTCAGGCTGACCTGAAAACCTTTGCGGCGCTCGGCTGCTATGGCATGGCGGCGATCAGTGCCCTTACCGTGCAGAACACGCAAGGCGTGCTGGCGATGCACCTTGTTGCGCCGGATATCCTGGAAGCGCAGATCGAGGCGATTTTTGCGGATATCAGGGTCGATGCGGTGAAGATCGGCATGCTCGGTTCAACTGAGAATGTTGCGGTGGTTGCCGCCGTGCTGAAGCGCTGGAAACCGGTGCATGTGGTGCTTGATCCGGTGCTGGCTGCCACCAGCGGGGCAGCGCTGGGTTCGGCGGGTCTGGCGCAGGCTCTGGTGCACCAGCTCTTTCCGCTGGCGACGCTGGTGACGCCCAATCTGCCTGAGGCTCGCCTTTTGGCGGGCCGTGAGGGCACCGCCCTTGAACTGGCAGAGGCGCTATACGCCGCCGGGGGCCCGGCGCTGCTGGTGAAAGGTGGCCATGCCGAAGGGGCGGAAGCTTGTGATTGGCTGGTGGATGGGCAGGGTGCGGCCCGCTTCTGCATGCCGCGCCTTGCCACCCGCAACACGCATGGCACCGGTTGCACCCTGGCGAGCGCCCTGGCGGCGGCTTTGGCCTGCGGCCTGTAGTTGCGCGACGCCGTGGCTGCCGCGCGGCATCATCTGCAATGTGCGCTGGCTGGTGCCGAGGTGTTGGCGGTTGGTGCAGGAACCGGGCATGGGCCGCTGAATCATTTCGCGATGCAGAACTGCTGATCGGGCTTGCATGAGCCTGGCCGCTGGTGCTTCAATGGCGCGACGTGGGGTGAGCCAAATGACACGATTGCGCTGGCTTGTGAATTTGGCTTTCAGCCTGGTTGTCTGGGGGCTTGTTGCCTGGGGTATGGTCGCTCACGGTTTGGCCAAAGCGGCTGATCTCACCCTCACCTGCGCCATCACGTCGAGCAGTTCGCCGCCTGGCCAGGATCCTGTGGTCGGCATCTCGCTGAATCTGGGCAAAAACTGGTCGGTCGTGCATCATACGCAAAGCGGCCAAAGCTATGCGCGGCGTGATCAATATTTCATCAAGTCCACGCTGCGCAAACCGGGCGGGTTTGTGTGGAGGGGCATGAGTTTTCGAAAGCCCGGCCTGACCATGATCGGCATTGCCAGTCGCGACAGGGCCGGCCACTGGAGCTATCGCGAATTTACCCATGAAATTGCCGGGCGTCGGGTGCTGACCTCACGCATGCTGGCAAGCTGCGTCAAAAGCAGCGAGGCTGGCGGGACTGTTGCCAAACTGCCGGATGGACCCGTGCTGGCGCAATGGGATGCAAAGCAGGGCGCACGCACGGTCGAGACGGGCGGACTCAGCCTCAGCTTCACATCGGTGGGCGCGGCGGGCGAAGTCCCGCATCCCCAGATCACGCTGCGCGGCATTGGCGTGCCTACCGAGGTCATCGACCTGAAAGATGCCGAGGCGAGCTATGGCGTGGCCTATGGCGTTTTGCGGCTTGACCCTGACCACGCAGCCAAGGACGTGTTGATTTCCGGCTATGCCGGCGGGGCGCATTGCTGCTCGGTCAATGCCATTGCGTCGCTGGTGCAGGGGCAGTGGAAGCTCGTCATGCCGGGGAAATTCGATGGATATTACATGAAATATGCCCCGGTCGACCTCAACCATGATGGCGTGCCGGATTTCGCGATTCCCGACAATGCGTTTTATTATCGGTTCACCGACTATGCCGACAGTGCCGCGCCTGACCGTTTTTACCGGCTCGACGACGGGCGCTGGGTGGATGAATCCACCAGCCCGTCGTTTCGCCCGATCTATATTCAGGAGATGGCGCGCTATGAGCCCGGTTGTCGCCTCGGCCACCACGGCCTCTGCGCCGCCTATGTGGCCGCTGGCGCCCGCGCCGGCCAGTTTCAAAGCGCCTGGCGCTTCATGCTGGCGCATATCAACAAGACAAGCACCTGGGACATTCCCGATTGCCCACCCGATAACGGTGACTGCAATGCCACAACCCGTGATTACGTCGGCGCTCTGGCCCGGTTCCTGCGCCTGCAAGGCTATATTGAATGAGGAGATCAGGTCGGCGCAACGGTGCGGCCTGAGCTGGTGCCTGATGCGGCGGCGAACTTGCGCGTTGAAACCGCGTGTCCTGAACTAGAAGGCGAAGCCTGTCACGTTGGCATCGCTCGCTGCCCAACCTTTACCCTCATCTGATCCCGTTGTATCCTTGCCGAACCGTGTTCACGGAGGCAACGATGACCCTTTCTGCGCCCTGGCATTTCAAGTATTTCGCGGTGGCCGTCGCGCTTGGTGCGGGTCTTGCGCCGCATTCGGCGCGGGCCTGCGAAAAGGGACGCACGCCTGCCTGTGCCGTTGTCCTGAAGATGAAGCCGCGCCAAAAGGTGATTGTCGCGCAGGGCGTGGTGTCTGGTGCCAAGCCGGATTATTATTTTCGCTTTGTCGCGAATGCCAGGCAGAAGCTGACGATCACCACTCATGGCGGCGGGCTCAAGACCGGGCCGGGTATTCCGCTGACCTTCCCCAATGGTTCAGGCGATGCAGTGGATGAAGGCGTGCCCTACACCCTGCCGCAATCGGGTGCCTATATCGTGCTGCTGCACGCCAACACTATGTCAGACGGCCCGTTCGGGCGCTTCACCATGAAGCTCGCGATCCGCTGATCCGTCAGGCGCTGGCGCGGGGCGTCAGGTCATGGTCCGGGAGAGGTCATGGGCCGGGAAACAAGGCGTTGCTGCGCCCGGACAGGCGGTAGATGAGCAGGCCGATCCATTCGTGGGCGGCCTGATCGACATAGGCCAGATTTTTGCTGGCGGGGACGTCGGGGTGCCACAGGCCGGGCGGCGGCACTGTTTTGTAATCGACCGGATCGGGAATGACGGCAAAGCCGATCTGGCGGAAAGCGCCCATGGCGCGCGGCATATGCTCCGCCGATGTCAGAAGGATCCAACGCTCGCCGGGCCGGGGCCTGAGCATCGCCCTTGTGAATTCGGCATTTTCAAAAGTGGTGCGCGAGCGATCCTCAAAGCGCATCTGCGCGGCGGGCACGCCATCTTCGAGCCATAGCTGACGGGCAAATTCGGCCTCGGTGTGTTTCCCACCACCTAATTTTCCCGAACCGCCCGTATAGACCAATTGCGCCTGCGGAAAGCGGCGGGCGAGTGCCATGGCTTCGGTCAGGCGCGCACCTGCGGGGGTGAGCTCAATCGTGCCACGGCGTGCTGAAATGGTCTCATCCACGCCGCCGCCCAGCACGATAATCCCGGTCGGTGCGGCACCAAAGGCGGGGAGGGGGGCAAAGCGCTGCTCCAGCGGATAGAGCAGCATTTTGCCGAGCGGCGTGAAGCCGCAGGCGAGCAGGGCCGACACGGCTGCCACAAGCAAAAAATGGCCAAAGCGGCGGGCGGATGTCCACGTCAGCGCCAGACCAAAAAATGCCAGCAAAATCAGCAATGTCGATGGCGCGCCGATCAGCCAGAGCAATTTTGACGCGATGAAAAACATGAGCCTTCCGCAAGCTGAGGCGCGTGCCTCACATCAGATTGAGCCAGGCGATCGAGGTAAATCCGGCGATGGCGCAATAATAGGCAAAGGGGGTCAGCGCGCCCTGGTCATGCGATTTGAACCAGCGCATCAAAAACGAGGTGCTGGCATAGGCAAAAACTCCGGACACCACAAAGCACATCAAGGCCAGAAGCCCGAACGCATGGTGATCGATCTTTGGAATTTCATGGCCAGCCGCGCCAAAGATGATCGGTGTGGCCATCAGGAAGGCGAATTTTGCCGAATCTTCGTGGCTGAGGCCGACGAAAATGCCGCCGAGCACAGTTGAGCCGGAGCGTGAAATGCCGGGTATCAGCGCCAGCGCCTGGGCAAAGCCAATCGCCACCGCACTTTCCCAGCCCATGGTATCCAGAGTTACGGTGCCATCCGATTTACGCAGGCGCTCGCCAAACAGCAGCGCCACGCCGTTGATGATGAGAAACACCGCTGCCAGCATGGGCGTGGCAAAGGCATGTTTCAGCTTTTTCTCGAACAGAAAGCCGATGACCGCCGCTGGAATGGTGGCGAACATCAGCATGATGAACAGGCGGCGGTCGAGGGCTGCGCGGTCGCTCTTGCGGCCGATGATCGACAGGCCAAATTCAATCCAGTCGTGGCGGAAATAAATCAGCAGCGCGACGGCAGTGCCAAAATGCATGGTCACCACGAGCGGCAGGAAATTGTCGCTTTTCTCGATTGCATGCCAGCCGAGCAAAGCCGGAATAATCACCATGTGGCCGAGGCTGCTGACCGGAAACAGTTCCGTCACGCCTTGGAGGATGGACAAAAGCAGCGCCTGCAGGAATGACATGGTCTGAACTCTTTTTTCGGAATGAGCGAATCAGCCGCATAATCTGCGATCCGCTTTGGCGTGTGTCCTGCGGCTTGTAAAGCTGCAAGCGGGTGTCCAGTGCCCTGAACACGGCAACACTCCCGCCAGTTTCAGCCTGCAAGACGGCGTCGGCCGATGATGATGCAAATCCGTGTGCGTGCACGGCCCTGAAGATTTGCTTGTGGGACAAGGGCTTGGACTATGGCAGGAGATCACGGGGCAGAAATTGGCGAATCGGGCAACCGGTGTTATGAAACGTCGGTTATTCGCTAAAGGATATGATGATGGCAATCGCACGACGGCATTTGATTTTGGCAGCCCTGGTTTCGAGCCTTTCCGCAGCCTCCGCGCAGGCCGCAACCTGCCAGAACCCGGCGGGGTTTGGGGCTTTCCTGCAACAAATGCGTCAGGATGCTGCTGGTGCTGGCGTTTCGGCCCGCGCCATCAACGAGAGCCTGAACGGTGTCACAATCGACAACGACGTGCTGCATGCCGACCACGCGCAGGGCGTGTTCCATCAGTCCTTTGAGCAATTTTCCGGCCGGATGATTTCGGCCTACCGCCTGAGCAAGGGCCGCCAGTTGCTGAAACAATATGCGCCGGTTTTTGCGCGGATCCAGCGGCAGTATGGCGTGCCCGGCCCAATTATCGTGGCACTCTGGGGACTTGAGACCAGTTATGGCGCGTTCATGGGCAAATACCCGACGATCCGCTCGATCGCGACCCTGGCCTTTGACTGCCGGCGCAGTCCTTTTTTCCAGAAAGAGCTGATTGATGCGATGCGTATTGTCCAGCGCGGTTATCTGCGCCCCTCGCAGATGCACGGGGCCTGGGCAGGTGAACTCGGCCAGACACAGTTCATGCCTTCGTCCTATCTGAAATTCGCGGTCAATTATGGCGGTGGCGGCAATCTCATCACTTCGGTGCCCGATGTGCTCGCCTCGACAGCCAATTATCTGCATTCCTACGGCTGGAAGGCCGGGCAGCCCTGGGATCCGGGCACAGCGAATTTCGCGGTCATTCAGCAGTGGAACAAGGCAGATGTCTATTCGCGCACCATCGCGCTGTTTGCTGACAAGCTCGCCGGGAAATAAGGCCGCCCCATGCGCAGACACAGGATCGCCGCCATCCCCGGAGATGGCATTGGCAAGGAGGTTGTGCCTGCCGGAGAGAGCGTGCTCAAGGTGCTGGCGCAGCGTTGTGGCGATTTTGCGCTTGAGTTCGAAAACTTCGATTGGGGTTCGGATTATTGGCGTCGCCACGGCAAAATGATGCCGGACGACGGCCTTGTGACGCTCAAACCCTTCGATGCCATCTATTTTGGCGCCGTCGGCGATCAGGCCATCCCCGATCACGTCACGCTGTGGGGCCTGCGGCTGAAAATCTGCCAGGGCTTTGATCAATATGCCAATGTCCGGCCAACGCGGCTGATGAATGGCGTGCCGGGGCCGCTGGCCAGGGCCAGACCGGGTGATCTCGACTGGGTGATCGTGCGCGAGAATTCGGAGGGCGAATATGCCGGCCATGGCGGGCGGGCACATCAGGGCCACCCCGAGGAAGTCGGCACCGAGACGGCGATTTTCACGCGCAGCGGCATCACCCGCATCATGCGCTTTGCCTTCAGGCTGGCGCAGAACCGTCCGCGCAAACTCCTGACCGTCGTTACCAAATCCAACGCCCAGCGTCATGGTATGGTGCTGTGGGACGAAATTGCCGCCGAGGTGGCGCTGGAATTCCCCGATGTCACCCACGACAAATGGCTGGTCGATGCGGTGACAACCCGCATGGTGCTGCATCCGCAATCGCTCGACACCCTTGTCGCCACCAACCTGCACGCGGATATTCTGTCCGATCTCGCTGCCGCCCTGTCGGGCTCCATGGGCATTGCGCCCACCGCCAACCTCAACCCCGAGCGCCGCTTCCCCTCTATGTTCGAGCCGATCCATGGCTCGGCTTTTGATATTGCTGGCAAGGGCATAGCCAACCCGATGGGCACCTTCTGGTCGGGCGCGATGATGCTGGAGCATCTCGGTGAGCACGATGCCGCCGCCAAACTCATGTCGGCCATCGAGCAGGTGCTCGCCAAAGGCGAGGTGATGGCGCGCGATCTGGGCGGGCGCGCCACCACCGCCGAAGTGACGCAGGCGGTCTGTGATGCGCTTCATGCGGCCAATGTTTGATGCAATGGTCACCGCAGCAGGATGATGCGCTGAAGGCGGTCGCCCAGTGGCTCACCACACGCGAGCCGCAGGTGTTTCGCCTGTTTGGCTATGCTGGCACCGGCAAAACCACGCTGGCCCGCCATATTGCCGAAGATGAAGGGGGCAAGGTGGCTTTTGCCGCCTTCACCGGGAAGGCTGCTTTGGTGATGCGGGCGCGCGGCTGCGAGGGTGCGCGTACCATCCACAGCCTGATCTACAAGCCCAAAAGCCTGGAGGACGAGGAACCGACCTTTGTGCTCAATGAAGATGCCCCCGCCTCCAACGCCAGCCTGATCATCATTGACGAATGCTCCATGGTTGATGAGGAGCTTGGCCGCGATCTGCTTTCCTTTGGCAAAAAAGTGCTGGTGCTGGGTGATCCGGCGCAGTTGCCACCAATTCGCGGTGGCGGGTTTTTCACCGCCGAAGCCCCCGACGTGATGTTGACCGAAGTGCATCGCCAGGCCCGCGACAACCCGATCATCCGCCTCTCCATGGCTGTGCGCGAAGGCGAGAGGCTAGAGCGTGGCATTTATGGCGACACCCGCATCATCGGGCGTCAGGAGCTTGATCCAGCCACGGTCACCGGGGCCGATCAGGTGCTGGTCGGCATGAACCGCACCCGCCACGCCTACAACCGCCGCCTGCGCGAATTGCGCGGCCTCAGCGCGCCGATGCCGCAGGTTACCGACAAACTGGTCTGTCTGCGCAATGACAGCAAAAAGGGCCTGCTGAATGGCGGGCTCTGGACGGTGAAAAAATTGCTCGCCCCGCGTGGCAAGCATCTGCGCTTTCTGGTGATGCCTGAAGATGATGCGTCAGCAAAACCTCAGCGGATCAATGTGTTACCGCAATTCTTTGACGGATCAGGCACCGAAATTCCATTCGCCTTGCGGCGGAATTCCGACGAATTTGATTTTGGCTACGCTCTGACCGTGCACAAGGCCCAGGGCTCGCAATGGGACGATTTGGTGCTGTTTGACGAAAGCTCAGCCTTCCGTGAACACCACGACCGCTGGCTCTATACCGGTATTACCAGGGCCGCCAGGACCCTTACTCTGGTGGTTTGAGGACGCAACAGAGGCGAGGGATCAAGGGGCTGGCAATGCCGCGATCCGGGCCTTGGCTTCGGTTATACCTCCCTTTGCGGCCAATTGATAAAGGTTGCGGGCGCGCACCGGATCCGCCACCAGGCCCAGCACTTTCCAAAGACTGAGCTGGTTGGGATCATAGGTCTCGGCCAACGCAAAATCGATCTTTGGATCATGCGCGCCCTCAGCACGCTCCAGCAGCACCCGTGCCCCGGCAATCTGGCCCTGCTGGATCAGATCAGAGGCACGGTGCGCGAGTTTCATGGCGTCCGCTTCTGAAACAGCAGGGGGCGCGGCAGTGGCTGTCACAGGCGATGCCGTTGGCGTGCTCGCTGGCGGCGTGGCCGCGATGGGCACGTGCTGCACCGCCATAAGTGTCACAACCTGATTGGCTTTGGCGGGTGCGGCAGGCGGCTTAGTCGCCGTCGGCGGGGGCAGGGTTGCCTGCTTGCGCTGGACAAGGGCTGCAGACAGGCGGGCCAATGCCGCTTTCTCCTCGGCGGCGGTCGGCGAAGTGGATGATGCGGCGCTGGATGCCGGGTGATCTGCGAGCGCTGCGGAAACTGCATGAACGGGCGCCGCAGCGGGAGCCGTCGTGCCTGCCGGTGCCAGTTGCAGGCGCACGGACAATTGTCGTCCAGAATAGACCAATACCGCGAGGCCAGCGACCGCGACGACGAGCAGGCCGGCCCCGGCCAGGAGCAGAGGCGAGCGATTCGCCGATTTCCTTGCCTCCCCGTTCCACGCACCGTTCACCGAGGGCCTGTAATCCGCCGCCTGGGGTTGACCGTCGGTCAGTGACTTCAGGCGCTCCTGTAGTCTGGTATCCATGATATTCATCGACGCCTCCACTCCATTACGCTTAATACCTGGACGAGTCAGTCGCCTGACCTTGCTACCTCATTTCGCCGTTGGCCCGGCCTGGTGTTGGGTCTGGGCCGTCGCCTTGTCTATCCATTCCTGAGCCGGCTTGAACCGGGTCCAGCCGGGAATGGTCGCCGCAATGTTGATATCGCGCCATTTGGGGTGGCGCGGGGGGTGTTGCAACTCTTTGAAATTTGTAAAGAAAACATTCACGAAACGCGCGATGCGTTCATAGCGCGCCGTGTGTTCCGGCCAATTATAGGCTCCGATCATGGTCGGTGCGGCGATGGTGCTGATGGGCTTGGCTGGATCAACAAGTCCGGGATATTGCTTGGCCGTCAAGGTCGATGGCAAATAGGTATCGCTGACTTTGTCGCTATAGGGCACGCCGATCAGGTGAAAGCGGTGATCCTTGTTATCGAAAGCCCTCAGGCCCGCCAGAGGGGCCGCTCCAAATGACACGTCAGCGTCAATCGCACCCTGGTGCAGCTTTACGAAGGCGACTTTTTCATAAAAAGCCGTCGGTACTATGTGGATGCCGAGCCGCTTGAAAACCAGGGACGCCGAGAAATTCGTGCCCGATCCTGCAATGTCAATATTGACCTTCTTGCCCTCGAGCTGATGGATATCGGTGATCGAATCGGGCACCAGAACGTGCATTTCATCATTGGTGAAGGGGCAGATATAGACCAGTCGTTTGTCGAGATCAGGAATTATAT
>DAICZI010000320.1 GCA_027311205.1 Beijerinckiaceae bacterium
AATGACGACTGAACATCTTCCAGGTGCCACCTGCATGTCATGGCCCACGCCTTATACCAGCCGCCCTGGCGTGGCATCCATCCCACCGTCATTTTCCTTTGCGCCGTTCGCTCGCTCGCGCTAAAGCCGCGACAGCCTTCTTCATACGCGCGAGCTCCCATGTCCTTGCAAACCATGTCCCTGCAAACTGTCTCCGCCTTCTCGCGCATTGGCGAGGAAAACGCCTTTGCCGTACTGGCCCGTGCCACGGCTCTGGCGGCTCAGGGGCGCGATATTATCAATCTGGGCATTGGCCAGCCGGATTTTCGTACGCCCGAACACATCGTTGAAGCGGCGATCAAGGCTTTGCGCGATGGCCACCACGGCTATACTCCCGCCACCGGCATCATGCAGCTGCGCGAAGCGGTGGCAGCCGATGTCCACAAGCGCTTCAATGTCGAGGTTTCGCCCGAAAGAGTGATGATCGTGCCCGGCGGCAAAGTCACCATGTATATGGCGATATTGATGTTTGGTGAGCCAGGGGCCGACATTCTCTATCCCGATCCCGGCTTTCCGATCTACCGCTCGATGATCGAATACACTGGCGCGCGACCAATCCCGGTGCCGATCCGCGAGGCGAACGGCTTTGCCTTCTCGGCCGAGGAAACCCTGAAGCTGATCACGCCGCAAACCCGGCTGCTGATCATCAATTCTCCAGCCAACCCAACCGGCGGCGTGACACCAAAGGCCGAGATCGACAAGCTTGTGGCCGGGCTGGCGCGCTTCCCCCATGTGGCGCTGATGTCGGACGAAATTTATGATCAGATGGTCTATGACGGCTTCACCCACCAGACCTTGCTGGCCTATCCCGAAATTGCCGACCGGCTGATTCTGCTGAATGGCTGGTCGAAGACCTATGCCATGACCGGCTGGCGCCTGGGCTGGTCGATCTGGCCAGCAGCGCTCTATGAAAATGCCCGCAAACTGGCGGTCAACTCGTTTTCCTGCACAAATGCTTCAGCGCAATATGCCGGATTGGCGGCGCTGGCCGGGCCGCAGGACGAGGTTCATGCCATGGTGCGCGCCTTTGATGCGCGCCGCAAGGTTGTCGTTGCAGGCCTGAACCAGATCCCCAATATCAGGACGGCGACGCCGCGCGGCGCTTTTTATGCTTTCCCCAACATTGCCGCGACCGGGTGGAAGGCCAAGCCGCTAGCTTCGGCCTTGCTGGAGGAGGTCGGCGTTGCCACCATTGGCGGGCCGGATTTTGGCGTCCATGGCGAGGGCTTTATCCGGCTTTCCTATGCCAATTCGACGGAAAACATCGAGAAGGCCCTGGCAAGGATCGCGGCATTTCTGGCAAAGTGAAGCCCCTGCGCCCCGCCGTGGCGACGAGCGCGCCTTACGGCACGTCGGTTTGCAGCGCCAGCGCGTGCAGAACGCCGCCCATCTGGCCTTTCAGGGCGGCATAGACAATCTGGTGCTGCTGCACCCGGCTTTTGCCACGAAAACTCTCGGAGATGACGGTGGCGGCATAATGGTTGCCATCGCCGGCCAGATCGCGGATTTCGATGGTCGCGTCGGGCAAGGCGGCCTTGATCATGGTTTCAATCTCGTCGGCTTGCATGGGCATGGCGTGGTTTCCTGTTAGGGCATAAAATGGGCAACGATGGCCTCGATAGTGGCGCGCGCACGTGGCTTGTCAAGCGCCGTCGCCATGTCGAAGCCGCTGGAACTTACTTTGCCACAATTTGCAGCGAACGCAGGAAGGCGATGACATCCTGCTGATCGGCGGGGCTGGCGGCCAGATAGGCATCGCGCGCGAAACGCGCCTTGCCGCCATGCGCCGCAATGACTGATTCCAGCGTGTGGAAATTGCCCTTGTGGCCATAAGGCCCGGTTGAGCCCACGCCCCAAAGACGCGGCGTCATGAAAACATCGCGCGCCACAAACCGCTGGGCCAGCACCTCATTGCCAAGCGCTTTCACCTGATCATCAATCATGATGTGGCGCTTCAGATCGCTGAACAGCGGGATCATCCATTCGCCCTTGGCATTGCGCTTCAGGAAGGCGGCATAGGGCTGCTTGGCCAGATCAATCGTGATCGGCGTTTTCACTTCCGCAGCGCGCAAGGTGCCTGCCGTGTCATAGGGGCCAGGATCCGTGAACAGCATCGATTTGAGCGGCAGTTCCTTCACGTGGCAGAGCGCGCAGCCCAGATGATCGAACTCTGACGCGCCTTTGGCCGCCGCTTGCTTCCAGTCGTCCGGCAGGTGCGCTTTGACGCCGGGCGGCGGCAGGGTCGCCTGCCACGCCACCAGCGCCGAAACATCGCCGCGCGTGATCGCATCAGGCACACCGGAGCCATCAAAATCATGCGTGCCCGTCCAGCGCACGCCAAAGCGCTCCGATGCTTCCATGCCGAGATGGGCATTGAGCGCATTGATGGTGAACTGCCGGATGGAGGCGAACACGCCCTTGCGCCCGAAGGGCCGCAAGATCAGATCATTGTCGATGCCGTCAATATGCGAGAGATCAACCACGCCATTTGGCTTGGCGGTAAGGCTGCCAAAGCGCACGCCCTTGCTGACCAGATCTACGGAGACGGGCTTGCCCGTGGCCCAGGCCTGTTTCACCGCCACTCGGCGCTCGGCCTGCAAATCAGCAGTCATCTCACGGGCCAGCAACTCAACCAGGCCATCGCCAAACATTGATTGCGTATGGCGCTCGTTGGAAAAAGTCGGGTCGGTAGAATCAAACTCTGCGCTCTCGAAACCTTCCGAGACAAAGGCATTGGCGACCGTGTCGCCCGCGCCGCCGGGGAAGGGCTGATTGTGGCACGAGACGCAGGCGCTGGAATCAGGCCCGCTGAGGCGGCTGAAGGTGGGATTTTTGCCGTGCAGCCGTTTGGTCGGGATAATGGCCTGCGTCGCACCCGGCCGGCCAGCGC
>DAICZI010000321.1 GCA_027311205.1 Beijerinckiaceae bacterium
GCGCCCGCAAGCAGCCGCTTTGCAGAAACGTCCTGAGCTGGGCTGGTTGGCCCGCTGGACCTGCGCCAAAGCGCAGATCAAGCTGCCCCTGCGCCCGTTGCGCCTGTGCTTCAGGGATTGTTGCGAGGCCGCTGGTCATGGATGATGGTGACCCTGGCTGTGGGCCGCCGACTCCGGCGCGCCAGAGCCCTGGCTTTCTGGCTCGAACGGCGCTTCAATCGGGCTGAGCCTGGCCCCAAGACCTTCCAGCATGGCCTCGATAACCTTGTCTGCCCTGATGCGCAGCGCGGCTTTGGTGATTTCAACCGGCAGATGCCGATTGCCAATATGCCAGGCGAGGCGCGCCAAACCCGGCGCATCATGCGCCGCTGCTTCAATCAATTGTTCCGGCAAAGCTTTGATGGCGATCAGCCGTCCATCCTCAAGTTCCAACGCATCACCATCCCGAAGGTGCTGGGCTTGCGGCAGATCGAGCAGAAACTGCAGGCCGCCGACCCCGCTCATGTGAAACCGGCGACGGTGGCGGTCCTCGAAATCCAGGAGCACGCTATCGGCAACTGGCCCCCGCCAGGCACCGCGCCGATGCACAAGCCTGGCATGGGGAAGGCTGGCGTCAGGGCTTGGCATGGCAGGCTCCCCATGGTCCGCGTTGCCGCAAAACGGCTGTCACAAATGAACTCCTTAGCTGGCATCAGGTGCCAGCACAATCGGGAGGCACGTCAGATGGCAAGCCCCCCGGAAAATGTTGGGCTTCAAAAGTGGAATTGTCCCGGCCTCATGAACGAGGAGATTTTGATGACGACGAGCCGATACGCCAAGCCGCAAATTCTTGGCGGTTTGAACCCATCGTCCCAAGGGAAAAGCGTTCCTTCGGCTGCCTCCACAGGCAACATTGTGGTAGTGGGCCGCTGCCACTTTGCCCGACACTGGGATAAAGTCCTTTTTGGCATCACCGGACTGCGTCAATGCAACGAAGGCAGCTTGACCGTTTGTATAAGCTCGAGGCTGTCGGATGGGCCCGCGAATGCCACGTCGGCGTGATCGCGCCTTTATGAATTCTTTATATTCGCGGGCAAAAGTCCGAATGGATCGCTGATGCAGTTCAGGCGCATGGTTGTTGGGCCTTAGGGAGGGCATCCCATGCTGGACTTCATCTTTCTTCTCATTCCCGCTGCCTTGTTCGCGCTCATGGGCCTTTACGCCCTGGCTTGCGCCAGATTGCAGGAGCATGAGCCATGATAGACCCGCTTCTGGGACTGGCCGTTGCGCTCTGCCTCGGCCTTTATCTGGCCTATACCCTGATCCATCCCGAAAAATTCTGAATAGAGGCGCAGGTCACTGCGTTGGCGATGTCATGACCCTTGCTGGCTGGCTGCAGATTGCGACCGTCCTCCTCTTTGTCGTGGCGGCCAGTGTGCCGCTGGGCACTTATATCAAGCGCGTCATGGCGGGCGAGCGCACCTGGCTATCGCCCATCCTTGCCCCGCTTGAGGCCGGTTTCTACAGGCTGGCGGGGGTGGATCCCAGCCGCGAGCAGGGCTGGCTCGCCTATACGATGGCGATGTTGGTGTTCAGCCTTGCCGGTTTTGTCACGCTCTATGGCTTGCAGCGACTGCAGGGCTTTCTGCCGCTCAACCCGCAGCATTTTGGCGCGGTGCCGCCAGATCTCGCCTTCAACACCTCGATCAGCTTCATCACCAACACCAACTGGCAGAATTATTCCGGCGAGACGACGATGAGTCATCTTGTGCAGATGCTCGGGCTCACTGTCCATAATTTTCTCTCAGCTGCGACGGGCCTCGCCATAGCCTTCGCGCTGGTGCGGGCCTTTGCCCGCTCAGGCTCGCCGACGGTCGGCAACTTCTGGGCCGATATGACGCGCGCGATCCTCTATATCCTGCTGCCGGGGGCACTGATCATCGCATTGGTGCTGATTTCCAGGGGTGTGCCTCAGACACTGGCGGGATCGGTCACGGCCACCACGCTTGAGGGGGCAAAACAGGTGATCTCTCTCGGGCCGGTGGCGAGCCAGGAAGCGATCAAGGAATTGGGCACTAATGGCGGCGGCTTTTTCAATGCCAATTCCGCCCATCCGTTTGAAAATCCCGACGCATTTTCCAACATGCTGGAAATCTGGGCGCTGCTGGTCATCCCTTTTGCCTCCGTTCTGGCTTTCGGGCGGGCTGTGGGTGACCTGCGCCAGGCCCGCGCCATTTATGCTGTCATGGGCATCCTGCTGGTCACTGGCACTCTTGTTGCCTATTGGGCGGAAGCCGCGGGTAATCCGCTGCTGGCGCGGCTCGGCGTTGCTTCAGCCATGGGCAATATGGAAGGCAAGGAAGTGCGCTTCGGCCAGGCGATGAGCAGCTTTTTTGCCGCCGCCACCACCGGCACCAGCACCGGTGCTGTCAATACAATGCACGATTCCATGACCCCGATCGGCGGGCTGGTGCCCTTGTTCAACATCCTGCTCGGCTCGGTCACGCCAGGCGGCGTCGGTGCCGGACTCTATGGTTTCCTCGTCTTTGTGGTGATTGCCGTATTTATGGCCGGGCTGATGGTGGGACGCACGCCCGAATATCTTGGCAAGAAGATCGAGACGCGCGAGATGAAACTCGCCATGTTCGCGGTGCTGCTTTACCCGCTGATTGTCCTGGGCTTTACAGCGACGTCCGTTTTGCTGAAATCCGCCCTCGACAGTCTTGGCAACAGCGGGCCGCATGGCCTGAGCGAGATTCTCTACGCCTATGCCTCAACCACTGCCAACAATGGTTCGGCCTTCGCTGGACTGAACGGCAATACACCATGGTTCAACACCAGCCTCGGGCTTGCGATGTTCCTCGGCCGCTTCGCCTTTGCCATTCCCGTACTGGCCATGGCCGGGTCGCTCGCGGCCAAGAAACGAGCGCCGGTCAGCCAGGGAAC
>DAICZI010000322.1 GCA_027311205.1 Beijerinckiaceae bacterium
GGCTGCAAAAACACGCGCCCTTCAACCATGCCATTGGCGGGCGAGTCACCAAAATTCATGCCGTTGATGGTATTCAGATAGGCTTGTCGCGCCCGCACACCGATGCCAGGGGGCCCGAAAGCGCGCGCCTCCCGCAGCGCTGCCGCCACACGCTGCGGTGTCGAGGGGTGGGTGGCCATGATATCGGGGCGCGCATTGCTCTCCTCCATGCCAAACATTGCATCGCGCAGCTTTGCCGATTGGCTGAGGCTGGTGAGGAACCTCGCCGCCGCATAGGGGTCATAGCCCGCCCGCGCAATCACATGAATGCCGATCTTGTCGGCTTCCAGCTCCTGCTGGCGCGAGAATTGCGCGAGCGCCAATTCTGATCGGCTTTCGACCGCCGCCCCCTGTTGCGGTGATTCGACCACTTTGGCAGCGCTGCTGATCAACGCCATGCGCTTGGCAAATTCAGCCCGCTTGGCGGCATGATGCGCGGTAACATGGCCGATTTCATGGGCCATGACCGCGGCAATCTCGGAAGTGTCATTGGCGAGTTCCAGCAGGCCGCGCGTCACATAAATATCGCCCGAGGGCAGCGCGAAGGCATTGACCTGCGGTGCATCAAGGATGGTGAGGCGATAGGGCTGCGCCATGCCCGGTGTCGCGCTGGCGAGCTTTTGCAAAACGCCGTCAAGGTAGGTTTCGGTTGGCGCCCAATGATAGACGCCCCCGAACGTGGCAATCATGCGCCGTTCATCGGCGGGTAATCGCTTGGGGACACCCAGCACGGCGGGAGCCGCCACGGGCGCAGGCAGGGCCACCGTGAGGGCAGCGGTTGACGGGCCTTGGCCACCGATATCGAAACAGCCCGCCAGCGCAAGCGGCACCGCGAGCGCCGCCAGCACCTTCCAGCGCCGCAACGCTCCCGGCAAGATGCCGTATTTTTCTGTGGGTATGGTCAATGCCCGCTTTTCACCAGAGGTTGCACGGGCCGCAGCCCACTTGTGTCTGTTATCTCAACTGACTGCGGGCGGGCAACCTCGATTTGCGGGCCAAATTTGGTCGAAAGCCGCCCCCGCACCCGAATGACGTGGCCCTTCAGCGCCTGCGGACTCATGCCCGCCGCGCTGAAGCGCCGTAAATCCGGCTTGATGATTGACACTTCAAAATCATGAAACCGTCGCGGGCCGAAGCGGATATAGGTACGATACCCCTTCGTCTCGACGCTGTACACCCGGCCGCGCACGACAATCTCGTGACCGGCGCGATGGTCGAAAGCGCCTTTCAGCGCCGGGTCGACTTCCGCATGATCATCATCTGCCCAGAGGCCGGCGCCGACGTCACGCGCGGCCTGTTCGGCAGCGCGCCACGCCATCAGGCACGGCATGACCGGGCCGATGTGCACCTGCACCAATCCTGCGGCAAGCAACGCCTGTTGCACCGGTTGGCGCGCCGCAGTTCCGGCCCGCCACGCTGCAAACACCGCGGCATCCAGGCGTCGCCAGCGATCAGGCTGAGGCGTGAGAACCGCGTAGGTGACGGTTTGGCCCATCAGCCGCCTTTGCAGGTCAGCACGCACGATTGCCGCATAATCACGCCCCATCACATGCCAGGAAGGTGCCCAGATGCCGGAAAGATGCAGGGTTGTGCCCCCTGCCAGATGCAAGTCAAGCCAGCGGTCAATCCTGACGACCTTTGCGGCAGGCAGGCCCGGCGCGTCGGTGCACGGGTCTGCCGGTGCCCCCTGCGCCAGGCCATGCGGCACAACCACGCAAACTGCCAGCAGCAGCACAAGAGACACAGACATCAGGCGGGAAAAACTCAAGGCTCCTATGCCCTCCAGCAACTTGGATCAACCAACATCCAAGTTGCAATGTCGAGATACAACCAGCGGCTGTCAACCTCGAGGCCGCGCAAGCCCGCAAATCCCGCCGCGCGGTTGACAGCGTTCGCTTGAAAGCGTTCGGTTGACAGGGTTTATCCGCTGGTTACATGGAATGTATCGTCAAACAGGAACCGTTGAAGCCCATGTCTGAAACGCCCATACCCGAAACACCCATGCCCGAAGCGCGTCTGTCCGAAACGCCCCCCGACCGTCTCGCGTCTGATCCCGACAGCCCGTTCTATGATGCGGCGGCGCTGGAGCGCGGCATCGGCATACGTTTCAAGGGCGTCGAAAAAACCAATGTCGATGAATATTGCGTCAGCGAAGGCTGGGTGCGGGTTGCCGTTGGTCAGGCGCGTGACCGGCGCGGCAAGCCAATGACGCTGAAACTGGCCGGGGTGGTCGAACCCTGGTTCAAGGATCTGGCCAAGGATCAGGCCGGATAAAGCGCACCGAGCACGCGAAAGCCGCGCGCCCCCGTGACGGCGGGCATATTGCCCGCAACCTGATCAAGATGGCGCTGCGCCAGCCAGGCGAAGGCCAGCGCCTCGACCTCAAGCGGATCAACGCCAAATGCCTGCGTGCTGACGACGGCTGCGGGGGCAAGGCGCCGCGCCAAAGCAGCCATCAGCACGCCGTTCAAGGCACCGCCTCCGCACACCAGGACATCCTTGGGCATGGCACCCGCCATAGCCATGCCGCCCGCAACGCTTTCGACCGTCAACGCCAGCAAGGTCGCTTGCACGGCGGCGGCGCTGAGACTGCGACCGGCGATGAGGCGTTGCAGCCAGTCATGATTGAACAAATCCCGCCCGGTGCTTTTGGGCGGCAGCGCGACAAAATAGGCCTCGCGTAGCATGGAAGCGAGCAAGGCATCATCGGGTGTGCCGCTGGCCGCCAGCGCCCCGTCCTTGTCATAGGGGGCCCCCGTGGTCTGCTGGCACCAGATATCCATCAGCACATTGGCTGGCCCGGTATCAAAGCCACTGACCTCGGAGCCCTCCCCCGGCAATAAAGTGATATTGGCGATACCGCCGAGATTCAGGAT
>DAICZI010000323.1 GCA_027311205.1 Beijerinckiaceae bacterium
CCAGCGGCACCTGCCGCTGCGGCACCAGCTGCGCCTGCTGCAACACCGGCTGCGCCTGCTGCGGCACCAACTGCAACACCGGCAGCGCCCACCCCGGCGAAGCCAGCGGCTCCTGCTTCAGCACCGGCAGCGCCTGCCCCTGCTGCCACTCCGGCTCCGGCTGCCGCCGCGAAATAAAGCCGCGGCCTTAGCTGGCCGCGCCGCTTCCATTCAGCACATTGGCTGGATCCCAGGCGTAACGCAGCGTCTCGAAGCGCAGATCGCGCATATCCATCATCAGCAGCCTGCCGGGGAGACCGGGGGCAAAGCCGGTGATTTCGCGAATCACTTCCAGCGCCATCATCGCCCCAACCTGCCCCGTCAAGGCTCCGAGAACGCCGGCTTCAGCGCAGGCGGGCACGGTTCCCGGCGGCGGCGCTTCCGGAAACAGACAGCGATAGGTTGGGTTGGGCGTGCCATCGGCGCGTTTCTCAAAGGGGCGCAGCGTGGTCAGTGTCGCATCGAATGTGCCGACCGCCGCGGTCACCAACGGGCGCCGCTCGTAAAAGCAGGCGTCCGACACGGCATAGCGGGTCGCAAAATTGTCCGAACCATCCGCAACAATATCATAGCCGCGCACCAGGTCGCGGGCATTGGTGGCATCAAGGCGCACACCATGGCCCCTCACCGTGACATGCGGATTGAGCCGCGCCACGGCATCGCGGGCACTTTCAACCTTCGTGCGGCCCAGATCGGGCGTGCCATGCAGCACCTGGCGCTGCAAATTGGACAGCGACACGATGTCATCATCGACGATGCCGAGGTGTCCGACACCTGCTGCGGCCAGATACTGGATCAGCGGCGAGCCCAGCCCGCCCGCGCCAATCACCAGGACGCGGGCAGCACGCAGCTTTTGCTGGCCTGGCCCGCCGACGCCGGTCAGCACAATATGGCGGGCATAGCGTTCCAGTTCGTCAGTGCTGAATTTCATGGCACCACCAGTCTTTCGCCTTTGTCAGGGCTCTGTTACCACATCGCGGCAAGTTTGTCGGCGGTGCGGCGCCGATGTGTCGACACAGAAAAAGGCTGAAATGATGAAGTCCATGAACACGCGGCATTTGTGGGTCTTTAGTGCCGTGCTGGCGCTGGGTGGGTTATTCGCCCTCTTTCAGCATAGCCAAGGCACGGTATTGCTGGTGCTGCTGGCGATCGTGCTGGCCCCGCTTGTGCTGCTGGCGCTCGTGGTGGGCTATTTCATGCTGCCCCCGCCTCCGGCTGAAGCAGCGCTTGATCCAGACCACCCTGCCCGGCTGGGCCGGGCCTGGATGTGGGTGGCGGCGATGCTGGCGGCGGCCTTGTTTTTCCTGATCTTCCCCCATGCTGACATGAGCATGGCGGAAGGCTATTATCTCAGCCACCGCGGCTTTGTTGGCAACACGCCACTCGGGCGATTTGGCCGGGCGTTCGGCAATATCACGCCGTTTCTGGTGCTGGCCTATATTGTTTTTGCCTGGATCGCGGCCCGACTCGGCAAGCCTTGGGCTTACCGTCCTTCCGGCCGCGATGCCGCCTTCGTGGTGCTGGCCATGGCGCTTGGCCCCGGCCTGGTGGTCAATCTCGCCATGAAAGACCATCTGCACCGCCCGCGTCCGGTCCAGGTGCAGCAAATGGGCGGCATGTGGGCGTTCAAGCCGTTTTACAAGTTTAACGGTCAATGCCACCGCAATTGTTCGTTTCCTTCAGGCGAGGGTTCGGAAGCCTTCTTTATGCTGGCGCCCGCCAGTCTCGTGCCGCCGCCCTGGCGAGGTCAGGCTTTGGTAGCCGCACTGGTGTTTGGCACATTTACCAGCCTGCTGCGTCTGTCCTTTGGCGGGCATTTCCTGTCCGACATCACTTTTGCGGCTCTAATCACCTGGGGCCTGATCATGCTGCTGCGCTGGATCTTGTATGAGCGTCGGCTGTTCGGCTGACGTGCGGTACCATCGTGGTTAATGCATTGGCCGCAATCGTCCCGAAAGCGCACAGAACGCGGTTCAATCGTTAAGAAAAGCCGCGAAAGAATTGATTTTACCAAGAATTTTGCATCCCACCTTTCAAGAAATATTAAACGAAACGGGGTAACGTCAGGAGTGTGAAAAGTTGTTTCGTGCGTAACCGAGTAGGCCCCCATGGTTGAAGCCCTGCGTCCTCGCGTCAAATATGTGATCGGCCCCGATGGCAGTCCGTTGACCATCACCGATCTGCCACCCAGTAGCACCAAGCGCTGGGTGATCCGTCGCAAGGCCGAAGTGGTGGCCGCCGTGCGCGGTGGCTTGCTGTCGCTGGAAGAGGCTTGCACCCGTTACACCCTGACTGTGGATGAATTCCTGAGCTGGCAGGTCTCGATTGATCAGTTTGGCCTGGCGGGCCTGCGCACCACGCGCATTCAGCAATACCGGCAGTAACAAGCGGCTCTGACGGCTGGTGAGCCAAGCTCACCGCCTTGTGCGCAGGCGAAGAAACAATCCAGCGTTTTTGAAACCTCGGGTTTCTTTTTCTGCACCTTCCCCCCAGGATGGCAAAGGCGGCCTTTTATCCCGTCAAAGCGTGGCCTCAATCAGCCGCCGCAATTCGGCCGTGACCTTCGGCCTGATCCCGAACCAATGCTCAAAGGCGGGCGGGGCCTGGTGCAGCAGCATGCCGAGGCCGTCGATGCCCTTGTTGCCGCGCGCCCGCGCCGCTTTCAGCAGCGGCGTTTCCAGCGGCACATAGACCGCATCGCACACCAGCGCCGTGGGTGCCAGCGCATCGAGCCGCAGATCAAGCGGCGGCTCGCCTGCCATGCCGAGACTGGTGGTGTTGACCACGACGGCGGCATCGGCCAGCACATCATGGCGCTCGTCCCAATTACAGACTTCAAACTTGCCCTCAAGGCCCGCCACCAGGGTTTCTGC
>DAICZI010000324.1 GCA_027311205.1 Beijerinckiaceae bacterium
ATGATAAATTATTAACCAATCAGTCGTAGCGTTATGGTTGACGATTAACCAACATCACGTTGGGCCTTGAACTGACGGAGCGTTAGCGCCGTTAGGGCTGCAAGGTTTGATAGCTGCGGGACATGGTGGGGACCTGACATGCGGGTTTTATTGATAGAAGATGACCGCGCTACGGCTCAAAGCATCGAACTGATGCTGAAGTCCGAGAATTTCAATGTCTATGCCACCGATCTGGGTGAGGAAGGCGTCGATCTCGGCAAGCTCTACGACTACGACATCATCCTGCTCGATCTCAATCTCCCCGACATGTCAGGCTTCGAGGTGCTCCGCTCGCTGCGGGTCGCCAAGGTCAAGACGCCGATCTTGATTTTGTCAGGCCTCGCTGGCATTGAAGACAAGGTCAAGGGCCTCGGCTTTGGCGCAGACGATTATCTCACCAAGCCGTTCCATAAGGACGAATTGGTCGCCCGCATTCACGCCATCGTGCGCCGCTCGAAGGGCCATGCCCAATCGGTGATTGCCACCGGCGATCTCATCGTCAATCTCGACCAGAAAACGGTTGAGGTCTCCGGGTCGCGGGTGCATCTGACCGGCAAGGAATATCAGATGCTGGAGCTGCTCTCGCTGCGCAAGGGCACCACGCTGACCAAGGAAATGTTCCTCAACCATCTTTATGGTGGCATGGACGAGCCGGAACTGAAAATCATCGACGTGTTCATCTGCAAATTGCGGAAAAAGCTGGCCAATGCCTCGCAGGGCCGCAATTATGTCGAAACCGTTTGGGGCCGTGGCTATGTTCTGCGCGAACCCGGCGAGGCCGAAGAGCGCATCCCGGCTTGATAGCGAGCGGAATATCCAGAATTTCAGGGTGCTGACAGGTGCCGCGCTCGCTTCCCGCAGCGCGGCCATCTGCTTTTAGGGGTCGATAATCGTTTTCGACCCCAAAACCCGCTCAATCCGCCGATCTGGGACAAACCAGATCAACGCTACCGCAACGTAAACCGCCAGTGACACGAAGCGCGCGAAGGGCGAAATCGCCAGTGCCAGCGCGTAGAGCGCCAAAGACAACTGGCTCTTTTTGTCGCTGCCAAGCGCCCGATGCAACGCCGAATCGGCTGGATGGATGGCCAGCAGGGTGCGGGTCATGATCAACCAG
The DNA here is from genome assembly GCA_027311205.1 of Beijerinckiaceae bacterium. Classification (GTDB taxonomy): domain Bacteria; phylum Pseudomonadota; class Alphaproteobacteria; order Rhizobiales; family Beijerinckiaceae; genus REEB77. Next base: position 1,157 of record DAICZI010000324.1, read on the forward strand.
GCCAGCCCCGCCATGATCAGCAACAGGCCATAGAAGCCGACCGGCAGGCTGGCGAAATTGGTCTGCCCCATCCATTCGGTCGTAAACGGGAGCAGTGACATCCAGAACAACAGGTGCATATTGGCCCAGAGCGTCGCGCCACTGACGGTTTTGACCGCCTGAAACAAGTGGTGATGATTGTTCCAATAAATGGCGACAAAGATGAAGCTCAGCAGATAAAGGCCCAATGTCGGTGCAATCTGGCGTAGCGCCGCCAGACCAACCTCGTGTGGCACTTTCAGTTCCAGCACCATGATGGTGATGATGATGGCGATGACGCCATCGGTGAAGGCGGTGAGTCGTTCCGGTTTCATGTGCGTCTCACGCCTTCATGATCCATTCGTGCGCCGGATCGTTGTGGAATTTCCAGATGCGCTTCGGGCCTGCCATGACATTGAGATAAAACAGATCATAGCCATGCGCCACGCCCACCGGATGATAGCCGCGCGGCACCAGCACCACGTCGCGGTCTTCGACGGTGAAGGTTTCATCAAGAGTCCTGTCATCGGAATAAACCCGCTGCACGGCGTAGCCCTGTGCCGGGTTGAAGCGATGATAATAAGTTTCCTCAAGCTGGCTTTCGGCGGGAAGCGCGTCGCGGTCGTGCTTGTGGGGCGGATAGCTTGACCAATTGCCCGAGGGTGTGATCACCTCCACCACCAGCAGGCTTTCGGCATGTGGGCTGGTATCGGGCAGGATATTGGCGACCTTGCGCAGATTGGAGCCCTTGCCGCGCGTCTCCTGCCCCACGTCGCCCGGCGGAATCAGCCGCGCAGGCAAGCGCCCCATGGCCGGCGCGCTGCACAGCGCGATTTCACAGGCCGATGTCGCTGTCAGGCTGAAGTCCGAATCGGGCGGGACATAGGCGCACGATGGTGGCCCGTCAAAGGGGCTTTCGCGCCCGCCGATGCTGCCCAGCAGCGTGCCTTTGACAATGATTTCAGCGGTGCCGGACAAAGGCACGATGCAGACTTCGCGCCCGGCCGTCTCGATATTCAGGGTTGTCCCATGCGCCAGACGATGCACGGCAAAGCCGACATAGCTCCAGCCGGCCGAATGCGGCGTGACATTGTGGATTTCGCCGGTTTCCCCGCGCGGTTTCAGATGAAGATGTGATGCCATGCTGCGTAACTCCTCGACAGGATCCTTGCAAAAATCCTCAGCCTCGCGCCTCTGCGGTGGCCACCGCCAGCGTCATCGCCAGTGCGTGGGTCGCCGAGAGCGAGCGGAACGCGCCAAAATCAGCTTCGGCGATTTCCAGCCAGACATCGGCCAACGGGGCCAGCGGCGAGAACGGGCTGTCGGTGATCGCCACGACAGGCACCTGCCGCTCCTTGCCGATGCGGGCGGTCTCCAGCGTCACCGCAGCATAGGGCGCGTAGCTTACAACCACCAGCGCATCGCTCGCACGGGCCGATGTCACCTGCTCATGGGCCATGCCACCGGGATTGTCGATCAGCACAGCCCGCACTTCCAGTTTGGAAAATGCATAAAACATCGCCGTTGCTATTGGAAACACCCGGCGCGCGCCCAGCAAATACACAGTGTCAGCTTTGGCCAGCAGCGCCACCGCTTTTTCCAGCGCCGCAGGGTTCAGCGAAGAGCGTGCACGCGTCAGCGAGACTTCTGCAGCCCGCGCAAAACCATCAAACATGGTGATCGGCCCGCCCGCCCCACGCAAAGTCGCAAGCCGCCGACGATAATCGGGAAAGCCC
>DAICZI010000325.1 GCA_027311205.1 Beijerinckiaceae bacterium
GCCTGCGCCGGTAAGGCCCGGAATATTCGGCAGATTCCCCGCCGGACTGGTGAACGCCGAGGTCTGAATCGGGTAGCGCACCCCTTCGCGCAGCGTTCCCGCTTCGCCATCGCCAAGCCGCATCTGCTCGGCCTACACGAGGCCCTCTGGCACGCCAAGGGCCTCGCCATGGCCAATGGCATGATCGCCGTGCTGCGCGCCGCCTGGAGCCATGGCGAGGCCCGCGGCAAGGTGACGGGCAACCCGTGCCTGCATCTGCGTCTGCCCGGCGTCGAGGCGCGCCTGCGCATCGGCAGCCAGGCCGAGATCGCCGCGCTTCTCGCCGCCGCCGACGATCCGGCCTGTGACGATGCCGCCCTGGGCGACGCCATATTGATTGCGCTTTATACCGGCCAGCGCCAGGCCGATGTGCTGGAGCTGGAGGCCCGCAACGAGGACAAGGGCTCGATCCGCTTCATCCAGGCCAAGACCGGCGCCCGCGTCAAGGTGCGGGCCATTGCCCAGTTGCGCGCCCGCCTGGCGATGATTGCCGCCCGCGGCATCGCCAGCAGCGACAGCCGGATTGTCATCAACCCGCGCACCGGAAGAGCCTTTGGCGGCAGCGACTTTCGCCACCGCTTCGCGGCCTTGCGCCTGCGCGCCGCCTTGAGCGCGCCCAGCGTCGCGTCCCTGCGCTTTCAGGACTTGCGCGACACGGCGGTCACGCGCCTCGCCAATGCCGGCTGCACCATCCCGGAAATCGCCGCGATCAGCGGCCACAGCCTCAAGACGGTGCACGCCATCCTGCGCCATTATCTCGAACTCAACGAGGCCCACGCCGACGCCGCCATCGACAAGCTCGCCGCCTGGATGGAGCGCGAGGGCATAGCGACATGATTGATGCGGGCAACGGCGATCCGAACGGCCTGCCCGCGACCGCGGCCGCCGAACTGGCAGCCTTTGACAGCCTCGATGCCGCGACCCGCCTGACCCTCAATTACGCGCCGCTCAACTACAGCGCCACCAGCCTGGTCAAGCTCGGTCGCGGCGGCAGCGAAACAGTCTTCGGCTTTCGCATCACCAAGCCAGATTTGTTCGCCGCCCACGTCGCCAAAATCCGGGAGATGCACGCCGCCGTGCTGGCCCGCGACATCGCCCGCGGAACAGGAGCGCAACAAAAAGTCTCACGTGAGACTTTGAGACGGTCTCACGCGGCAAAGGTTCTCAAAAGGTTCCGCAGCAAATATCGCTAAGTGTTTGATTTAACTGGTGCCGGTTGCGGGACTCGAACTCGCGACCTACTGATTACAAATCAGTGCTTACGCCAACAATATCAACAACTTAGCTGTATAAGGCGTGCGATTTCCGCACAAATCAGCGAAAAAGTCGCACCTATCGTGCGCCTTCCTTGACCAGCTCCTGCTTCAGGAATTCGAGGCTGGTTTCGATCTTGATCAGAACATCATGATCCGACGCCATCTGGTCGATTCGCGAGGTCAGGGCCGCGACATGATCCGCCGTGACCTGTTCGCGGGAGCTCAAATCGCCATAGGCAGCCATCGCGGCTGCCATCATCATCAGAATGGTCAGGACGTTTCCGAGTGTAACCTTGGGGTCAAACCAGCTGGGCGTGGTCATGGCGGCCTCGCGGCTGGAGAAATACGCCTGAAGCCGCTCGGCTTACGCAACAGATCGTGCTGCGCCAGCAGCTGCGCCCGCAGGTCATGCGCCAGGAAGTTGATGGCGGCGCGCCAGTCGCCGTTGGCCTTGGCGAGGTAGAGCGCGACGATGGCGTCGCGCTCCACGTCCACGGGCGGCACGTCGGCCGGATCGAGCGCTGCTGGCGTCACGGCTTTGCGGCCGAACTGGTGGCCAGCACCACCTGCGAGGGGGCAATGGTGGGCACGCTGCCAACCGACGTCTTGATCGCCGCCACCAGTGGGCACAGCTGCGCCGCCACAGCCTGGTTGGTGGCCAACGCCGCTTTAACTCTGGCCGCCCCCTTCGAGTTGGGTGCGACGATGTCCAGCACGTTGCTGGTCACCTGCTGGGTCGGTCCGGCCAGCGGCGAACATTCCGCCGTCACCAGAATATTGGCAATCATCAAGACGTCGCGCCCGACGATGGGCGCGTAATAATTGACCTTGGCATTGACCAAAGCCAATTTGGCGTCAAAGGTCTTGCAGCCCGAAAGCGTGCACGCCAGTGCCAGAGCCAGCAGCAGCCTCATGCGCCGTCTCCTTGTCCGCGATCCGGCATGTTCCAGGCCGCGTCGCCATAGCCCACAGGGCGAACGCCAGCGGCGCGCGCCAGGTCCACGAGGGCCTTGCCGGCAATCTCCAGATCGACGGCCGGGGCCAGCGGCGCGAGGTATTTGGCGGCCACCGTCGTCGCCTGGATCAGCAGGCTGGCCTCGCTGTCAAAGGTGCCAGCCCGCAGCTCGGCGAGCATGAGCGGCAGGTTAGCGCCGGTCAGTGCATCAATCCCCTTGATGATTTGTGTTCTGAAATCCATCAGCGTGCTCCCGGAATTTCGACAATGCCCCAGTCGTCGGCCAGCAAATCAGTCTGGGACGCCAACCAGGGGACAATGAAATTGTCGGCGGTCTTCATGTCGATATGAGCGTGGTAATTCACCACGGTGCCTTCGCCCAGCATCGACAGCAAAGGCTCGCGGTTGACCTTGAACTGCGAGCCTGCCACCAAAAACAAATACATGCCTTTGCCCTTCCAGCCAGTGCGCGAGATGCGCTTGCCTTCCTTGACGGCCTTGAGTGCTTCGCTGAAATTCATCTTGAACCTCCTACCAATCGGCGCGGTCAAAGAACCGCGACATAAGCCAGATCATCACAAAGGCGCAGATTGCCGCGCCCACCATCACCCCGATCGCGACCTCGGCAACCGTCCACAGGCCGCTCATGGCGCTTTGTCC
>DAICZI010000326.1 GCA_027311205.1 Beijerinckiaceae bacterium
CTATAATACAGTGCAAGACCCGGTGAGCGGGCATAAGGATGGCCTGCTCATGCGGTGTCGTGCGAGCAAAACCTGCCCGAAAATCATGCACATTGATGGCGGCTTTGAGTGGTGGGGTGCACGCGCTGCGCTTGTGGTGACGGATGGCGCGGGCCATGACCTGAAACTTCCCGCCAATGTGCGCTATTATTTTGTGCCCGGAACCCGGCACGCGGGTGGACCTGGGGTCACCACCGGGACTTACCTCATGCCGCCCGCGGGAAGCCTGTGCACTTTGCCTGAGACACCTGTTGCCGAAACGCCGGTCGAGCGGGCATTGATCCCGGCACTTATTCAATGGGCAGCTCAAGGCAAGGCACCACCCCCCTCGCAATATCCGACGGTCGCAGCGGGCACGCTTGGCCCTGCCACCCAGGCGGGGATTGGATTTCCCGATCTTGGGGATGTGATCATTCCCGACGGACCGAAAGCGACCCCGGTCAGCCTGCATTTGCCGAACATTGGTCTTCCCAACCAATTGTTTGTGACCAGGTATGTCCATGCGCTTCCCGTCATTGATGCGAAAGAGGTCTATAAGCCGCTGGCTCCCAAAGTGGATGCCAATGGCAATGCTTTGGCAGGGGTGTTGATGCCCGATGTCAGCGTGCCGCTGGCGACCTATACCGGCTGGAATCTGCGCGGCGCTGGCCATGCCCCCGGCGAGGGCTGCATAGCCAGTGGTTCGGCCATTCCCCTGGCGATCAGCGCTGCTGCCAAGGCTGGTGGCCATGACAGCCGCGCCGCGTTGGCAGATCTTTACAAGGGACGTGCCGATTACCAGCGGAAAGTCGATGCGGCTGCCGACAAGCTTGTGGGTGAAGGCTATTTGCTGCGCCAGGATGCCGACGCGATTTTCAAGGCGCATGCCAAGATGATTTCGCCCGCCCTCATTCCGGCGCCTTGAAGCTTGCAGGAAGCTGCGCTGGCAGGCACGCCGCCACTGCCAAATCCTCGTAAGGGGCGTCAGGCGTTTGGCATCGAGATCAGGCTCCGACACTCATTCACTCAGTGATCCGAGTTCGATGCCGGATCTTCATGTTGTGACCAGGGGCCCTTGATGTCGCCTTCGCATGGATCCCGCGACTTTTCGTGGCCCCGCGCGGCCGCTGTCTGGATCGGCATGATCTTGAGGCGATCTTTCGCCATATCCTGCCAATCGCAGATGGCTTGAGTTGCCCGCGCCACAAATCATTGGAAAAGCTTGAACGGGGTGCCAGCGCCCGCTACCAGAAAGCTGTCGTCGTGCAGAGTTGAGCGCTTTGCATTGGGTTCTCCTTCAGGATCAAGCTGACTTGGTTTCTTTTCGCCGCTTCTGGGCCAAACGCGAAATTGTCTGGCGATTCCACCATCGCAAATGGCAGCGACGGGCCACCTTTGTCCTCGGCGGCCTGCTGGTCGGGGCGGTCGCCATTTTCATTGCGAAAGCAGCCGATCTTGTGCAGATGCTGTTCCAGCACCTTATCACCGTCATGCCATGGGCACCTTTCGTGGTCACGCCACTGGGTTTCGGCATTTCAGCTTTGCTCATGACACGTTTTTTCCCGCAGGCGCGCGGCAGTGGCATTCCGCAAGTGATTGCGGCGCGCCATTTCAGTGATCCAGCACTGCGTCACGATTTTGTTTCGGTAAAAACCGCCAGCGGCAAGGCGCTTTTGCTGCTGTTGGGCTTGGCCTGCGGGGCTTCGACAGGGCGTGAAGGCCCCACGGTGCAAATGGGCGCTGCCGTGATGTTCTATATTTCGCGTTTCACGCCGTTCCGCCAGCCGGGCTTCCTTCTGGCTGGTGCCGCCGCCGGCATTGCCGGGGCTTTCAACACCCCTCTGGCCGGCATTGTCTTCGGCATTGAGGAAATGAGCCGCTCATTTGAATCCCGCTCCAGCGGCCTGATCATCGGCGCCGTGGTGGCCGGCGGGCTGACATCGCTCGCCATTCTCGGCAATTACAATTATTTCGGCACGATCCACCTCGGTCTGCCCTTTGGGTTATCCTGGTTCGCCGTTCCGCTTTGCGCGGTGGTTTGCGGCCTGATGGGTGGCCTGTTTGCGCGCTCGCTGATTTGGGTGTCTGACCACAGTCGCTGGCCAGGCAAGACCTGGATTCGCGCCAATCCAGTGTTTTTTGCCTGCCTCTGCGGCTTGGGCGTGGCGCTCATCGGCCACCTCTCGGGCAACCACGTGTTTGGGACCGGTTATGATGAAGCCCGCCGAATTCTCCATGTCGACCCGGCCAAGGTCGGCATGGCCGCCATGCCGGTCGATATTGGTATCGGCTTTGGCCCGCTCAAATTTCTGGCTTCGCTTTTGTCGTCGCTGCGCTCAATTCCCGGCGGCATTTTCGCACCGTCTCTTGCCGTGGGTGCCGGTCTGGGGGCCGATGCGGCCTGGCTGTTTCCGCACACACCGCTCGCCGTGCTGGCACTGCTGGGCATGGTGTCCTATCTTTCCGGCGTCGTTCAAGCGCCCATAACATCCTTTGTTATTGTCTCCGAGATGACCCAGGATCATGCGCTTATTGTTCCCATGATGCTCGCCAGCCTGATCGCTTCACGCATATCAAAATTGATCTCGCCTCAGAGCCTGTATCACCGTCTGGCCCAACTGATGGTTGAGCGGATTGAGCAGCAGCATCTCGGCCAAGGCCAATGACACTGTTGCAAGTCCGCAGACGTCTTCCACCATTCCCCAAGACCCGTTGCCCATAATCCAGATAGACCGGATGCGCCCTTGGCCAGCCCCAGTAACACGCCGTGGCTTTGTCGCCGGTATCAAGCAGGCCCGCCAAGGTAATCGGGGCTGACGTGTCGCACACCTGCGTCCGGCCGGAGATTCCCTCCGGCTCTTCATGGTGCCGGCAGGCGGCGGCATGATCA
>DAICZI010000327.1 GCA_027311205.1 Beijerinckiaceae bacterium
CTGCATAATGGTGATGGTCCGCTCTCTGGGGTGTGGTCAGCGCAGGCTCACTTCACCGCTTCTCTTGCATGTAGCGCAATGACCGGCAAACGCCAGAGCCCGCAACCAAGCGAAAATAGTCATGCGGAAGGCCTGGCGTGGCCGCTTGCTTCTGCAAGGACTTTCATATCAAGCCCTGGGAGCCTTATTCGGGCGTACATTCGAGCGCCGTAAGATCGCGCGCGCCCTCGACGACGCGCACGATCTGCGCCCCGTAACTCGTCAGACGATAAAGCGCCAGCCAACGCTCAATCACCAGAGCACGCGCCTCCGGCTCAATCTCGGGGCGGGCTCGCCCAAGCTGCGGATGCTGGGCAAGGAGCGCGCACCCTTCTTCGATGCGGTCATAAAGAGCGTCAGCAAGCGCCTCGGAATTTCGGGGAGCGATGTAAAGCCAAATATCCAACAGGTCTTCGCGCGCGGCGCGTGAAACGAATTGTCGCCAAGCGTCACGCTTTTGCAGCGGCTCTTCGCGCGCGTGCTTCCTTCTTCAATTCGGAAAAATCCAGTTCGCCCGCGTCGCCGCTGTCGATGCCTTCCTGCCATGCTCTCCGCAGAAGCCGGAGTTTTTCGGCCTCCTGATGCTCGGCCTTCTCCATGATCCGTAACGCCTCGCGGACAACTTCACTCGATGAACTGTAGCGCCCGCCTGCTACCTTGGATTTGACGAAGTCGGCCAGTTCGTCGGTGAGAGATACGTTCATGTTCATGGGATGCTCCTCCATTTCGCGCATCATCGGACAAATGCCTAATAATAGCAATTTTTGGCATTTTTTGGCAGCAGTTCTAAATGGCACCTCTTGGCTGAATTTTTTATTCGCATGGGCCGGGTTTTCTTGGGCCTGGTTTTCTGATTCAAGGTCGAGGTTCTGATTCTCGACGACCTCCTGAGCGGGCTGCATGACGCCTGCGCCACCTCGAAGCCCGCAACAGAACCCAGGCGCCAAGCATGCCGTCCCTGGCGGCTGGCAAGGAAATTTAAACCATGGCGGCAGGCATTTGTTGCCAAGGGTCACTTTTGCGGGCCGGGATGCCCGCAATCTCCCTGACGCTTAGAGTTCCTTAAACCCGCAAATCCATGCTGACGAAATTGAAGCGGGCAGTTTTGTCGCCCGCCATGGAGTTGCGTGTGGGAATGAGCTTCTTGGCGGAGATAGCAAAGACCCGTCGTCAGGCGGTGTCGCTCGCCCTGTGGACCGCCGCAATGGCTGCGGGCAGCTCATGGCTGCTGGTGCATCAGGCCAGCAGCGCCCTGGCACCTTTGCTCGGCAGCTTCGGTGGCCTTTGCCTTGGCAGCCTTGCGACCGGTGCGGTGGCGATGCGGCGTACCCGGCAAGCCCTCAGCGAGGCCGAAACCGCCAGCCAGCACAAAGCTGCGCAGGCCGCGCTTGTCACCCGGATCATCGACGGCCTTGTGCTGGAACACGGCGCTGACGGGCATGTCACCAAAGTTGCGACCAACCTCACGAATGAATTTGCCATGCCGGCCCAGGCGTGGATGGGGTCAGGCTTTTTTGACCGTCTGCACGTGGCCGACCGCCCCATGTTCCTCAAGGCCGTTGCTGAAACCAGGGCCGGCATGGCCACTGGCACGGTTCATGTCCGGCTGCGACTCGAAGCGCTGGGCAGCATCGCGCCCGCTGGCCAGGCTGGTCTTTTTCATTTTGATGGTACCAGTGGTCCGATGGCGACGCCGGTCTTTGCCAGCGTCAGCGTGCGCATTGCCCGCAGTGAGGACCCTGGCCACGCAAGATATGTGTCTTTCCTGCGCAACCGCAGCCAGCTCGTCGCGCTGGAACAGGAGAAGGCGGCTTCGAGCGCGAAGATCGAGGCTCTCGACCAGTGGCGCGGCCGCCTGCTCGCCAACGTCAGCCACGAGTTGCGCACGCCGCTAAACGCCATCATCGGCTTTGCGGATATTCTGAAAGACGGCCACACCGGGCCTTCCGATGCCGCCCAGCAGCGCGAATTTGCCGGCATCATTGCCGACTCAGGCCGCCATTTGCTGTCATTGGTCAATTCCATCCTCGACATGTCGAAAATCGAAGCCGGGCGTCTGACCTTGGGCCCGGAACCCTTTGCGCTGCTGCCGGTCATCAGCGAATGCTGCGACATGTTCCAGATTGAAGCGGCCAGACGCTGCCTTACCCTGACGCGTGATTGGACCGACGCGCCAAATTTGAGCGATGTTGACATGGTGGCCGACAAGCGCGCGTTGCGCCAGATCTTGATCAACCTTGTCGGCAATGCTGCAAAGTTCACGCCTGACGGTGGCAGCGTCAAGGTCTCGCTGCGCCGCCAGGGCAATTTCGTGCGGCTCAGTGTGCGCGATAGCGGCATTGGCATGTCGCCGGAGGATCTCAAGCGCCTCGGCGAGCCCTTCTTCCAGGCGGCCAGCAATTATGATCGCGCCCACGAGGGCACCGGCCTCGGGCTGGCGCTGGTGCGCGGTCTCGTCGGCCTGCATGGCGGCTCGTTGCGGATTGAAAGCACGCAGGGCCTGGGCACTTGTGTCAGTGTTCTGTTGCCATGGGATGCAGCAATGCGCGTTGCCCAGGGCGATGCCAATATCGATATCTTGACCGGGCCTTTACCACGCCACGGCTATACTGAAGACTTCCTTCCCGACCAATACAGGATGCGGAAAATTGCCTGAAGCTCTCGCACGCGCAGATTTTGATTTCACAGTCCAGGAACGCCCCCTGCGCCCGCGCTCCGCCCAAACCCCCAGACGTCGGGCGTCGCGCGATGCCACGCCAGGCCTGCCGGCGCAAATGGCGTCCCACTTCCTTGGCGTGCTGCGTCAAAATCCCGGCCGCAGCGTGGTAGCTGCCGGTCTGTGCTGCTTTGCGGCGGCCTTCATCACC
>DAICZI010000328.1 GCA_027311205.1 Beijerinckiaceae bacterium
CGGCATGAAGAAGAACAGCACCACCATCAGCGGCGCACCAATCAGCCAGATCCGCGGGCTCAAAATCGCTGTGATGCGCCCGCCATCGAGCGGCGATACCGGCAACAGATTGAAAAAATTCAGGAAAAACCCCGAATAGGACACCGCGAGCCACAGCTCGCTGTTCATTTGCCGGGCGTAAACATAAACCACCAGACTTGCCAAAGTGCCGGCCAGCGGCCCGGCATACGCAACATAGGCTTCGGTCTGGACGTCGTGCGGCTGATCCTTCAGCGTGACATAAGCCCCGATAAACGGAATGAATGTTGGCGCGCTGACCCGCAAGCCGCGCCGCCGTGCTGCCGCATAATGGCCCATCTCATGAATGAACAGGAGCCCCAGAAATCCCGCCGCATAGGCCCAGCCGTAAAGCTGGGCATAGACCAGCAGCGAGATCAACATGCTGATCAGCATGATGCCGACCTTGCTGTATTTCAGCAATGCGAAAAGTGAAAAGATCAACTCGCCCATGGATTGCATCATCCCCCAAAACATGCAGTCAAATTCAACAGCTTCAGGTTGTGTGTGAAACACTAACCGAAAGTTGTGAGACATCGCTAACGGAAATCAGGGTTGACGCAGCGTTAGCAAGTGCGGAATGCGCGGCAGCGCGGAGAACCTCCCTTCGCGCAGGGAAAGCCCAAGCCCAGAAGCGCGTTGACAAGAGCGCGGCTGCCAGCGTAAAGCCCGTGGCGTCGGGGCTGTAGCTCAGTTGGTAGAGCGCTGCAATCGCACTGCAGAGGTCGTGAGTTCGACTCTCATCAGCTCCACCAAAGCCCCCGGGCCGCAAGGCTCCGGGCGGGGCGGGCTGCGCGGCATCAGGCTTTTATCAGCAACATTTCCGCAGCGCCATTTCCACGGCGACAGCGATCCGTCGGTTGATCCGTTCAGTGCACCCGCAGCATGACCCGGCACCAGAAAACCGGCCAGGTCATCGGCGTGCCTCCCTCCTTCGCCTGCCGTCACTCCGCCAGCACACGGGTAGGCGGGAAGGCAACTTCGACCATCGTGCCCTCATTCGGGCGGCTGCGGATCACCAGGCTGGCGCGGTTGGCTTCAATCAGCGCCCTTGTGATCGGCAGGCCGAGCCCGGTCCCGCGCTTCTGGGTGGCGTTGGGCAATTGCCGGAACGGCTCCATCGCCAGTTGCACATCGTCCTCGCTCATGCCGGTGCCGGTGTCGCGCACCCGCAGCACGGCATGGCCGCTATCGGTCAGGGCCGTCGAGACAATCACCTGGCCGCTGCTGACATTGAATTTAATGGCATTGGACAGAATATTCAGCATGATCTGGCGCAAGGAGCGCTCATCGGCAACGACGGGCGGCAGATTGGCGGCCAGCGAGCGCCGCAGCACCACATGCTCGCGCGCTGCCACCGGCTGCATCAGCATGATGCACTCATCGGCGATATGGTTGATATCGACGCTGGTGAAATTCATCTCCAGCTTGCCCGATTCGATTTTTGAAAGATCAAGCAAATCATTGACAAGGCTCATCACATGCTGGCCCGAGGCATGGATGTCTTTCAGATATTCGCGGTAGCGCTCGTTGCCCACCGGGCCAAGGCGCTCCTCCGACATGACCTCGGAAAACCCCAGAATGGCGCTGAGCGGCGTGCGGATTTCATGGCTGATCCGCGCCAGAAACTCAGATTTGACCGCGCTGGCCCGCTCGGCCTCGCGCCGCGCCGCATTGAGTTCGGCCTCGACCTTTTTCCATTGCGTCATGTCGCGCAGCACAGCGCAAAATCGCGGGGCATCCGGCGTGCCGATCCGCCCCAGGGTCATGAACAGCGGAATTTGCCCGCCCTTGGCGGTCCGCCCGATCGTCTCGCGGCCATCATTCATGACGCTGGCGACGCCATTCGAGCCGACGCCTTCAAAATAGCTGGCAAAAGCTGCCTGCGCATCGCGCTGCAACAGGCTGGCAAAAGGTTGGCCGACACAATCAGCGCCATCGCAGCCAAACAACGCCTCAGCCGACTTGTTCAGCGAAAGCATGTGGCCGCTGGCATCCAGCGTCACCACGCCGTCGGTTGCCGTATCAAGAATGGCGCGCAGATCGCGCACCTGCTCCGCCGCATCGCAGGCGTCAGCCCGATGGCGGCGGGCCTCTTCCGGATCTGCCGGGGGCAGGGCGGCGGTTATCAGGCTCGCGGGCTGGCCCTGCCAGTCGATCTGGCGCAGGTGAAATCCACCGTCCGCCTGATGCGGTTCGGCATCCTCGCCGGCCTCGTTGCTGCGAGGCACCGGCGCGAGCCGCCGCGTGAGATGATCGGCCCCGCCCGCCGCTTCAAACGCCGAGACGTCCGCAAAGCCTGCCTGATGCAGCAACGGCGTATTGATAAACAGGGTCTGGCCGCTGCGGGCAATCAGGATGCCGAGCGGCAACAGATCGAGCAAGCCGGCATGGGGATCGGTTTGCCGGGTCTCAGGTTGGAGCCCGTTTCTGTCTGGTTCCTCATCGGTTGAAGCTTCCTGCAAGCTTGCCGCCGATACCGGCGCAATGGCATCGCGTGTTGGCGTCAGCCGCGCGCCAATCTCGTTGAAGGCCCGCGATTCGGCCGCCGTCAGCGGCAGCACACGGGTGGCGGGAGGTGTCTCATGCGCCAATTCATGCGCTTCATGAGAGCCGTCAACCATTTCATGAGAGCCCTCAGCTACTTCATGTGAGACCTCAACCACTTCATGAGCCTGCAGCGAAGGCTCAACTGTCGCGGGATCGGCAACGTCGTTGGCGGCACCGTGCATGGCCGGGGCGGCGGCTTCATCCTGCGCCACTTCAAGACCCACGGGCTCCTCTACTGGGGCTTGCTCCAGGCGGTGCTGAGCGCCCTCACCGTGCCCTTGAC
>DAICZI010000329.1 GCA_027311205.1 Beijerinckiaceae bacterium
GTACATATTCGCAATAGCGAATGTGTTGGGGACGGGCAGGAAAGCGATATTTGGTGGGGTAAAGCGCCTTGATGCGTCGATTTGCCCGCCCGCCAGTTTCCAGATTATCGCCCTGGGGGAGCCAATCCCGCACCCGCGCCTTCAAGCAGGGCCAGCAAACCTTTCACAAGGACGATCGGTGCTGGAGGGCAGCCCGGCAGCGTGAGATCAACCGGCAGCACCGCAGCAACGCCGCCCATGGCCGCATAGCTCCCCGCAAAACAGCCGCCATCACGTCCGCAATCACCCACCGCCACGACCCATTTTGGATGCGGCATGGCTTCATGAGTGCGCAGCAGCGCGTCGCGCATATTCTTCGCGACAGGCCCGGTGACCAGCAGCACATCGGCATGGCGCGGCGAGGCCACAAATCGCAGGCCGAAGCGCTCGATGTCGTAAAAAGCATTGCTCAGGGCATGCAATTCGAGTTCGCAGCCGTTGCATGATCCCGCATCGACGGCCCGTATCGCCAGACTGCGCCCCAACTTGACGCGGGCCATGCCTGCAAGGGTGCGCCCGAGTTCGCTGAGGGCGTCATCGTCGGCAGCCGGTGCGGGCTCGGTCAGCGGGCGTTGCACAAGGCTTCCAAACAGGAGTCGTCGCATGACATCAGCCTCTAGAGATCGTGCCCGGAATAGGAGCAATTGAAGGATTTGTTGCATAGCGGCAGGTCAGCGACAATATTGCCCTCGATCGCCGCTTCAAACAGCGGCCATTGAAACCACGAGGGGTCGCGCAACCGGCAGCGCTCAACCGTCCCGCCTGTTGAAAGCCGCAGCCAGACAAAAATGTCGCCCCTGAAGCCTTCGACCAGCGCCAGGCCTTCCTGCGGCGCGCTGATAGGTGCCAGCTCCGTTGTGATGGGGCCCGTGGGCGTGCGCGATATAATTTGCTCGATCAGCGAAAGGCACTGCTCAACCTCGCGAATGCGGATCCAGACCCGCGCATTGACATCGCCCTCTTGCAGGACTGGCACTTCGAACCTGAGCGCGCGATAGGGCCCATAGGGCAGATCGCGCCTTGTATCAAAATCCCGGCCCGAGGCGCGTCCGATAAAGCCACCCGCCGCGTATTGGCGTGCCAGATCCGCACTGAGCCAGCCGGTGCCCACCGTGCGATCCTGCAACGACGCCGTATTGTCGTAAAGTTCGACCAGCCGGGGAAATCGCAATCTGATTTCCGCGATGAGGGCGTGCAGCCCCAGCACGCCTTGCGCATCCAGATCGAGCGTTGTTCCGCCTGGCACCACCACATCGCGCATCATGCGATGGCCAAAGGCGCTGGCGCAGCAGCGCAAGACCCGTTCGCGCAACACGCCGAAATGGGCGTGCATGAGGGCAAAGGCCGCATCATTGCAGATCGCGCCAATATCACCCAGGTGATTGGCGAGACGCTCCAGTTCCGCCATCAGGGCGCGCAGCCAGACGGCGCGGTCTGGAACCGGCGTGCCCGTCGCCGCCTCGACGGCATGGGCAAAAGCCAGGGAATAAGCCACTGTGCTGTCGCCGGACGTTCTGGCGGCAAGCCTGGCCGCGCGCTCAAGCGGCGCACCCGCCATCAGACCCTCTATGCCTTTATGGGTATAGCCAAGACGTTCCTCGAGCCGAACAATGGTTTCGCCACTGGCGGTAATGCGGAAATGTCCCGGCTCGATGATCCCGGCATGGACGGGGCCAACAAATATCTGGTGCAGACTTTCGCCCTCGGCGGCAAGAAACTCATAAAGTGGAGCCGCGGTTGCGGACGCACTGACACCGCCGAGCGGGTGATGCAGCCCCCATTGGTCATGATCAAGCCAGGGCCTTGGGTCAGGCAAGCCCTGCGGCACCAATCCGCAGAGATCGGCGAGCGCGCGTTCAAGGCGAAGCGCAGGCGCATGAGCCCGCCCGACCGAGGGATAGGCCCCATCGGGACAATTCAGGCTGAAAACGGCAGTCTCGTGGCCTTTGCCATCAAGCACCGCCATGTGAACCATCATATGAGCTGCGTCACGCTCGCCCCATAGATCAACCAGGCTCATGTCCCCCGAGACGAGGTGTTCAATGACATCCCCCCAGGTTTTTACGCCGACCAGCGCCCGCGCGCACGGGCGATGATTGTCGATCCGCTCACCAGCCTGAATAAAATCAATGAGTTCTGGCATGTCGGTTTCCTGTCGGTCTCATCCCAGAAGCGCGGCCACATGCTGGAACCACGTCACGAGCGGCCCCGGAAGATAGATGCCGGCAGCAAGGACGAGCGCCAGATGGGCATAAAGCGGCACGTAGGACGCCTTGACCGGCGCGTCGCTGCCACCCGGTGTTCCAAAAGCAACGCCGGTCAGCCGCAACAGCAGCGCCCCGAAGGCGAGCAGCAGCCCGAAAACCAGCGGTATTGCCAGCAGCGGCGCCTTGGCAAAGGTTGAGCTCACGATCAGGAATTCACTCATGAATATCCCGCCGGGAGGCAGGCCGATAATAGCAAAGACGCCGACAACAAGCGCCCAGCCAAGCGCCGGATGGCTCTGCGTCAGGCCGCGGATCTCGGCAATTTTTTGCGTCCCCTTCACTTGCGCGATGTGGCCCACCGTAAAGAAGATCGCCGATTTCGTCAGGCTGTGCATCACCATTTGCAGCAGGCCGGCAAAATTGGCGAGCGGCCCGCCGATGCCAAATGCAAAGACAATAATGCCCATGTGTTCAATCGACGAATAGGCGAACAGCCGTTTGATGTCGCGGCGGCGGTAGAGCATGAAGGCCGCAAATATCAACGATGTCAGCCCCATCAAAATCATCAGCCGTCCCGGCGCTATGGCGCTGGGACAGGCGGCAAACAGGATTTTGAAG
>DAICZI010000032.1 GCA_027311205.1 Beijerinckiaceae bacterium
CTCCCGGACGGTGTGCCCGATCATCTGCGTGCCGACACGCCGGACGCCTTCGCCGCCAAGACCTTTGAAGACTGGATGAAACAGCGCCAGCAAATCTCGAAATATGACCCGGCCAAAAGCGCCGATGAATACGCCTTTACGCCGTCTGACGCGATCAAGGATCTGGTGGGCGATGTCTCGAAAGACCCGGTGTTCAATGCCGCGCGCGAAAGCGCCTTCAAGGCCGGTGTGCCGAAAGCCGCCTTCAATGGCTTTATCGGGGGTGTCTATGAGGCGCTGGCGGCGCAGAAGCTTATTCCGGCGCCCTATGATCCGGGCAAGGAGCGCGCGGCGTTTTTGGGCGAGGAAGGCAAGGGCCTCAACGAAGCCCAGCAAGTCGAGAAAATGCGGCCGCTGCTCGAAGGCGCGCAGGCCTTCGTCACGTCTTTGACCAACAATGGCACGCTTGACCAGGCCGGAGCGGGGCAGCTCATGGCGCTGCTCGATACGGCGGCCGGCGCGAAAGCTGTGCTGGCGCTGCAGAAAATGGTGGCAAACAAGGGCTTGAGCCCAGGTGGGCAGAGCGGCGGCACCGAAAGCATATCGCGCGAAGCCTTGCGCGCCCGCAATGCCGACCCGCGCAACCAGCGGGGGCGCCAGGAATATGACCGCGCCTTCGCCGAAGAGACGCAGCGGCTTTATCAGAAATTGGGCACGTAACAATTGGGCTTTCCGTTTTTTAGCGTGGAATCCGGCCCAATGAATGATCCGCTCGCGCGTGAACGAAATGTGGAACGGCCTTCCTTTTCGTCGGCGTGAGCCAGCCGCAGCAAGCAAACGATGAAGGGCATACGATGACCGAAATGACAAAGGCTTGCCAGGACGTATTCGCCGAACGCCAGCGGCAGATCAGCGTCGAAGGATGGACGCCGGAGCATGACGACGCGCATAGCGATGGCGCGCTGACTTCGGCGGCGATCTGCTACGCCGCCGCGGCGTTTACACCTACTGCTGAAAAGCGGTCGCCCTGGAAAACGCTGTTCTATCGTGGTGAAGAATTCATCGCGAACAGCTTCCTCGCCGACAATTGGCCGTGGGATCAGAAGTGGTGGAATCCAAAAAGCCGCCGCCGCGATCTTGTGAAGGCAGCCGCCCTAATCATCGCCGAAATAGATCGGTTGGATCGCGCGACATGCGCGAATTCCACGCCATAAAACGGAATTCGAAATGTCAGGCTCAAGAGCCATTCCACACTTTAAAACGAATAGCCAACAATTGACGGCGCGCGGGTGCGCTTAGTCTGTTGTCATCCGCATGGTCATGCGACCCTAGGCCGGAACGGCTCGCGCCAGCGCCCCGTTCCCGCCACGGCTTTTCGGACCTGATGGACTTTTCCCTTCTTCAGAGAGAGCTCCCATGGCAACCGAAGCCCCAAATTGGTACGTGCAGAAATTCATCGATACCGCTGTGAACGTTTTTCAGCAAAAAGGCATGCTGCTGCGCGGCATGTGCTCGCCCGAAACCTCGATCCAGGCCAGGACGGTCAACTGGATGGTGGCGGGCAAAGGCGAGGCTGTGCCGCTGCAGCGCGGCTCGATGGGCGGCGCGATGAACGCGCCCCGCAGCACCGTCTCGGCGCAGATGTCGGACTGGCAGGCCCCTGAATGGGCCTATGAAACCGACCTTGAAAAAATGACGGTCGACGAACAGGCGGTTATCGCCCAGAACGCCGGATGGGCGATCGGCCGGCGCTCCGACCTGATGGTCATGAACGCCCTCAACGCCACGGCGGCGACGATCGTTGACAATACCGGCTTGGCCTTCACCTTGCAGCAGGCGCTGACGATGATCGTCACATTGCAGGACCAGGATGTCGGCTGGGAGGGTGATGATATTTTCTGCGGCCTGCCGCCGCTGGCCTGGCAGCAGTTCCTGTCCTACCGCCAGGTCTCTGATAGCCAGTGGGTTGGTTTTGACGGCCTGCCCTACAAGACCGGCGCCAAGATGAAGGAATGGAACGGCGTCAAATGGTATCGTTCGCCGCTGTCCTACGCCCCGATCCCAAGCGCCGACAATTATGATTTCTTCATGTGGGCCAAGCGCGCCATCGGTTACGGTACCAATTATGATCTGCGCACCACGGTCACCTGGGAAAATCTCTATTCCGGCTGGTACCATAATTCGCGCTTTTCGGCGGTGGCGCAGACGCTGTTGCCGAGCGGCATCGTGCGCGGCCGCGCCGCCTCGAACTCGCTCATCACCATCAACTAAACGCCCAAGGGCAGTCCGGTTCAGGCCGGGCTGCCGCGCCGTTCAGCGGCAACCCTCTTTCTCCCGGAGTTTGTCATGGCCTACGATAACATCATCCACAATCTGTTCCGCAAAAACACCCTCGGCTCGATCACGGACTCGGGGGTTCGTCCCGACAGCGTCAAATACGAATATGGCTATGCCACCGCCGACACGGCGGCGGTGGTCGAGACGGCGGGCTATTTCGATGCCGCCTCGCTGCTCCTCAATGTCGGCGATGCGATTGTCGCCGTCATGAACGCCGGTGTCGGCCTGGTGCCGGTGCTGAAGCATTATGTCGTGCTGACGAACGCCGTCGCCACGGGTGGCCACATCACCATCGGCCTCGCCACCATCGTGGCAGGCTAAAAGACCCCCTGAAACCGTCACGGTGACCCGTGACGGTTTTTCTCACGCTGCGAGACAGCCATGGCCGCCACTGATGTCGATGTTGCCAATGAGGCCCTGTCCAAGTTCGGGGCCGGTGAAATCGTCACCTTCGACGACGCCACGACGCTGGCCCGCGCGCTGAAGCGCACCTATTGGCGCGTCGTGCTCGGCATCATGTCGAGCTATGACTGGTCCTTCCTGCGCGTCAACATGCAGCTCGCCCAGCTCGCCGATCAGCCCATGCCAGATAATTATCTGGTCGAAGGCTGGCGCTTTGCCTACCTCCTGCCGCCGTTTGGCCAGGGCGGCATTCTCGCCGCGCCGTTCGCCTATCTCGCCAACCCGAACCGCCAGGACGAGCTCGTTCATGATTTCGAGCTGCAGAACGGCGTTGTCTATTGCAACGAGGCGACGCTGTACGCCGACTGCCTGCAGGCAGCCGATCCCAGCCAATGGCCGCCTTATTTCCGGCGCGCCGTGGTCGACAGTCTCGCCTACGAGCTGGTGATGAGCGTCTCGGGCAACAGCGGGCTGCGCGACAGCCTGAAACTGGAGGCGGTGGGATCCCCGGATGAAGGCGGCATGGGCGGCTCGATGGGCATGGCCCGCACAGCCGACAGCCGCAACGACAGCTCCGACACGCTTGGCAATGCCTCGCCGCTGGTTGATGCGAGGTGGCGCTAGATGGTCGGCCGCCCTGGTAAATACCAGCCCCGCTTTACCGCAGGCGAGATGGATCCGCTCATCCAGTCGAACACGGATGAGGCGATCTATTTCAAAGGCGCTTCGCAATTCGTCAATGTCAAGCCGGTGCCGCAGGGGGGGTTTTCCAACCGCTGGGGCACGATCGGGCTTGGCCAGGTGCGCAACATGCTGGCAGCGCTGGTACCCTTGGGCGCAACGGCCCCGGTAGGCGTTGCCGCCAATGTGCTCGATGGCCTGACCAGCACCAATCTGGTGACCGGGGCGCTCAATGGCGTCAATATCGTGCTGACGGTGACACTGCCTGCGGGCAGCCTGGTATCGTGCATCGATCTCGAAAATTTTGGCGGCAATTATGTCGGCGGTGCCGCGCCCGTTCTGGCCTCGCCAACGCCGCCTTTGGTCCCGGCCATGGCCGGAACATTGAGCGTCGCGCTGTCGAATGACAATGTGACGTTCACCCAGCTCGACAATATCGTGGCGCTCGGGGATGCTTTGCGCACCCGCCGCTTTGCCGCGCCCCCTGGCGCGCCGGTGCTGGCGCAATATATTCAGGTAACGGTCAGCGTCGGGGCTGCGGCCAACACAATTTTCACGCTGGCCAATCTGCGGGCCTTTGCAGAGACCGCGGTGCTGTCGCCGGTGCGCATCCGCTCGTTCACGCATTCGCGCACGGTCGCCTATGATCTGGTGTTCACCGACCAAAATGCTGAAGTGTACGCCGAAAGCGGGCGCGTCGCCTCGGTGCCGCTGGTGGTGAGCGCCACGGCGCTGACCGGTGCCATGGTGGCGGCGATGAAAAACACCCAGCAGCTCGACACCATGATTGTCTTTCACCAGGATATGCAATCGCTGCGCATCAGGCGCATGGGCGCTGATAGCGAATGGGACTGCGATCCTGCCCCGCTCGAAAATATTCCCAATTTCGATTATGGCGCAGGCTATGCCAATGGCGTAGCGGCACAATGGGAACTCTCGTTCTTCAATTTCGATACGGCAACCGGCGCGATACCGATGCCCGCTGGTGGCGCGCATTATACCATTTCGGTCAATGGCGCAGCGTCACCGGCGATCCAACAGCCGCCGGCCAATTATCTCGGCACGGCGGCGGCGCTGCAGGCGGCGATCTCGGCGCTGCCGGGCGTCGGCCCAGGCGTCACCGTGGTGCTGACCAGCGCGCCCCTGTCACCGTCCGGGGCCAGCGCGACGCCGCCGGTGTTCACCGTCACCTTTGCCGGGCCGGCCAATGTCGGCGATGGCTGGGCCTTGAGTGGCGCGGCCATCGACAAATCCGACGCCGCCATCACCGCCGCGCATATCACCACCGGCGTGCTCGGCGGCGAGCCGGTGATGAGCCCGACGCGCGGCTGGGCCGGCTGCGGCTGCTTTTTTCAGCAGCGGCTGGTGCTGGCAGGGCTGAAGGGCGTCCCCAATGCGGCGCTGGCGTCCGAAAGCGGCAATTATTTCCAGATGGACACGCAATTGCGCTCGGCGTCCGGACCGATGCTGATCCCGCTCGACACTGATGGCGCGGCGACGATTGTCGACGTGCATTCCGGGCGCACGCTGGATTTCTTCTGCGACGCGGGCGAATACTGGCTGTCAACCGGGGCGCTCGATGCCACCACGACGCCGGTGATTGTGCGCGGCACCACCAACGGCATTGCGCCGACGGTGGATGCTTTCGAGAATGAAGGCAAGACAATCTATGTCTCGCGAACTGGCGGCACGCTGTTTGAGTTTGTGTTCAACTATGCGGAACAAAATTACGACAGCAACAATATGTCGATTACCTCATCACAACTGGTGCAGAACATCATCGACGGCGCGCTGCGCCGCCTGACAGCATCAACCGACGTCAACGAGCTCTATTGCGTGCGCGGCGACGGCCAGGCCTTCATCCTCAATTTGCTGCGCCAGCAGGATATTACCTCATTTGCGCGGCTGGTGACGGATGGGCAGTTTCTGGCGGTCAATGTCAATGACCGCTTCGAGGTCACCTGGGCGGTGTCGCGCCTCGTCAATGGCGTCGCGGCACAATTTGTGGAACGCATGGTCGAGGGCGTGCTGCTCGATGCCCAGCAAACCGTGCCGATCGCGGCCGGGGCGACAGTCCTCACCGGTCTGGCGGAATTCAATGGCGCCACCGTCTTTGCCATCGTCGATGGCTATGTGCTCGGGCCGTTCATGGTGGCCGCTGGCACGATAAATCTGGCCTACGCGGCAGCCGCCAATGGCAATGCGCTGGTCGGCCGCTGGACGCCGCCGCTGGTGGCGACGCTGCCGCAACCCAAAGACATCGGCCCGCGCACCGTGATGCGGCGTCCGTGCCGGGTGCATACGGTACGCGCCACGGTGGTCGATACCTCGAACATCGCCATCGGGGCCAATGGCACCGATGTGTTTGAAGTGCCGCTGGGTCTCTATGGCATGGCGACGGACATCCCGCCCAACAGCGCGCCCTATACCGGGCCTGTTGCGGCCGAGGGCCTGCAGGGCTTTTCCGAGGACGGCATTGTGGTGATTACCCAGACGCGGCCCGGCCTGCTGAATGTCACGGGCGTCACGGTGGAGGTGGACCTGTGAACATGGCTTATGGCGCGCTCACGGGCGGCAACAGCGGCGTCGCGCAACCCCCCGGCAACGGCACCGGGATGTTTTCGGGCCTCACAGCATAGAGGTCGCTGGCGGGCATGCAGATGGGCTCGTCGGCCATTGGCATGTTCGGGGCGATGAGCGCCGGACAGAATATCGCGGGCGCCTATAATTCGGCGGCGGCCGACGCCAAGATCGAAAGCCAGGGCGCCTTGGTGCAAGGCGCCGGTCAGGTCGCCGGGCTTCGACAGAACCTGACGCAATTGCTCGGGCAGCGCACGGTGATGGCTGGCGCGGGCGGTGTTGATACCGGCCAGGGCGTCGCGGCGCAAAATCGCACCTTGATGGGGCAGACAACCGACACGCAAACCGGAGTCGATCTTGCAGGTGCGCGGATCAATTCCGACAAATACCAGATTTCCGGGCTCAATGACCAGTTGCTGGCCGAACAGGCCAAGCAGTCTGGCATGGTGGGCGCACTGGGCTCCGGCCTTGGGCTCGGCCTGTCGCTTTTGATGATGGGATAGGCCATGGCAGCAAATACCAATCCCGATCTTGGCCAGGTCGGCATGATGCCGCAACTTGGCGGTGCGGCGGTGCCGGTTTCGCCCGATATCAATTCGTTTTCGGACCGGATGTTCGCGCGCGGCGCGGGGCTGGCGGGCGAGACGGCGGCGCGCAGCTTTGGCGATCTCTCCACCCGGCTCGGCGCGATGGCCGACCAGTCCGCAGCCTATGAAGGCCAGCAGGCGGGAAAAGTCGCGGGCCTGTCGCCCGATTACCAGCCAAATAATGACGAGAGCATTCGGGGCAGGCAATTCAACCAGGCGGCGACGCAAACCTACCTTAACCAGGTCTCCATGCAGTCAAAACAGGCGGCCAACGCCGCCTATGACAGCTACATGCAAATGCCGGCCGATCAGCGCGACCCGCAGGTGCTCCAAAAGACTTTTAACCAGATTAATCAACAGTTTACGCAAAATCATGTGTTTCCGGAAATCCAGGGGCAGTTTTCCAGCGAATTTGGCAGCATCACCCAGTCGTACATGCAGGGCGCCCAGCGCGATCTTGAAGCCAGGACGCTCGATGCCTCGAAGGCGACCACGCTGGGCAATCTGCAAACCACGTCCGACACCGCGCACCGGGTGGCGGCGCAGGGGCTCGATGCCACCGCGCCGGTGGTGGCCGATCAGATCTCCCAATATGGCGCGACGCTCGATGCAGCCGTCAATGCCGGAACCCTGACGGCGGCGCAGGCCGTGGTGCAAAAGCACGCGTTTGCCCAGTCACTGGCGTCGACCTCCGCCAAGGCGCGGTTTGACGCGCTGCCCGACGCGCAAAAGCCAGCCTTCGCGGCGCTGTTTTCGGGTTCTGGCGCGCCAGGCGTTGACGCGCTGCATGCGGCGATCGTCGGCCAGGAGAGCCATTTCAATCCGAACTCGCCGACCAGCGTTGACGGTGCGGTCGGCATTGGCCAGGTCGAGCCGAGCACATTTGCCCAATATGCCAGGCCTGGCGAAAGCATTTCCAATGCTGCCGACAATCTCGCGGTCTCGAAGCGGATCATCGCCGATTATGCCCAGCGCTACGGTGGCGATCCGGCCCGCGTCGCCACCGCCTATTTCTCCGGACCCGGCAATGTCGCGCCGCCCGGCAGTCCGACGCCGTGGCTGCACGACACGCATGATGGCAATGGCAAGTTTGTCTCAAGCTATGTCAGCGATGTGCTCGGGCGGCTCGGGCCGGCCTCGTCGCTTGATCCCGACACGCACAACCAGGTGCAGGGCTATATGGCGGCCAAACTGCGCCAGCTCGCCACAACCAACAATGCGGCAACGCGCGCCTCGCTGAATGATATTACCTCGGCGCAGGCGCAAGTGGTGAGCGGCGTCGATATTCCCGACGCGCAATGGCAGGGGCTGGCGCAGAAATATGCCACGGCCACCAACCCGAACGTGGCGCAGGCCTTTTCGACCGCCAACAATGTGCGCTCGCTCATCACCGGCTTTCGCGCCCAAAATCCGGCCGAAATCGAGGCAACGCTCTCGGGCCTGCAGGCCTCGGTCAACCAGGGCGGCACGCCGCAGCAAGGCGCGGTCCTGAAAGCGGGGCAGACCTATCTCAACACGCTGCATCGCGATCTTGCCACCGATCCTTTGGCGCGGGCCACCCGCGATGGCGTCATCACCAATCTTGCGCCGCTCGATCCCACCAACCCCGCCGCCTTGCAGCAGGGCCTCCTGGCGCGCGAGGCGCAGGCGGCGACGGTTTCGAGCCATTATGGCATTCCGCAACGGTTCCTGATGGCCAATGAACGCGGCATGTTCAAGACGCTGGCAACGCAGGGCGGCCCTCAAATGGTGGCCACGGCGCAGGTGATCAATGCGGCGCTCGGCCCGCAGGCCGGGGCGTTTTACAAGGAAATCGGCACCGATGCGCCGAACCTCGCCTTGATGGGCAAGGTCGCGGCCATGGGCGGCGATCCCGGCTTTGCCAATGATCTTGCCGAACGGGCTCGGCTCAACAATGATCCTGCCTCACGCGGGGCGCTGCAGGCGCCGAACAAGGGCCAGCTCGAAGACAGTCTGCGCAATGTCTACGGCAATGCCCTGCAGATGATGCCGCAGTTTCAGGCGCAGGCCAGCAATGGTGCACGCCAGGTCTATGAGCTGCGGGCGTTTCGCGCCGGTGAACAGCCGAACGGGGCGGGCGATGATCTGAAACAGGCGGCACAGGAGGCGGTCGGCGCGCATTATGAGGGATCCGTGCAATATGGCGGCGTCACGACCTATGGCGGGTATTTTGGCGCGCCGGCCCAGAGCGTGCTGCTGCCCGCCAATGTGCGGGCCGATCAGTTCGGTGCGTTGATTGGCGCGATCACGGACAAGGATTTGGCAGGGATGGCCGCGCCGCCGGTGGCGGCGGACAACAAGACGCCGCTGCGCACCGGGATGCTGGCGCACGCCTATCTGACGGCAATTGATGATGGCAAATATGTCGTGTCGCAACAGCCGCCCAATGCCCGCGATCCTCAGTTCTGGCACACGACGCAAGGCGGCAAGTTCGTGCTTGACCTCAATGCTTTGTCGCCGCAATTGCGGGCGCGCCTGCCGGAAGCCTATGCCAATGGCGCTGGAGCGGCGCCATGAGCGCCTTTCTCGACGATGCGGCGGATCTCGGCCCCGGCGCGTCCGGCGTACCCGTCTATGACGCCCAGCAAAATGGCGCATCGTCCTGGTCTCCCGGCCATCTCGCCGACGTGTTTTCCAGCGCTGATCAGTCGGCGCAGCTGAATTCGCTGCTGACGTCCGGCACGATTGCGGCGCAAGAGGCGGCGCACAACCGCAATGCGGCCATTCAGGCCGCCACCGGTGTGCAGCCGGAAAACCCCTATGGGCGGCCGCCGCTGACGGGCACGGAAGGCGATGATCCGAACGCTTCGCCGCTCGACAAGCGCGCGCTGCAATTGTTGCAGCAAAACGATCCCTCGTATCATCAGTATGAAGTGCCGCCCTTGAGCATGCACGCCGCAGTCAACGGCTTTCGCGAACAGGCCTATCAGGAGCAATTGCAGGGGCTGGCGCGGCAATATCCGGATCAGGCCAGCGTCATCCAGGCTGACACGTTGCCCAGCGGCCCGGCTTTGGCCCGGCAAACAGCGGGGCAGGCGCAGCAGGTCTATGGCCAGGGCGGCGTCGTGCCGTGGCTGGCCAGCACGGCGGGCTCGCTTGCCGCCATCAGGCGCGACCCTGTGCAGGTCGCCGCGCTGGCGCTGGGCGGTGTCGAGGAAGCCGGGGCCAAGGTGCTGGGCGTTGTGGGCGACAATCTGTTCGGGCGCATGATGGCAAAGGGCGTGGCGCAGGGCCTGACCAATGCCGGGGTGCAGGCCGCGGAAGAGCCGATGATGCAGGACTGGAAGTCAAAAACCGGGCAGGCCACCGGCGTCATGCCGGCCCTGGGCGATGTCGGCATGGCGTCGCTGTTCGGGCTGGCTGGCGGGGCCTTGCATGAGGGCGTTGCCACGGCGTTCAGGGCGGCGACAGGCGGTTCACGAGCTGCCGCGGCAAAACTGGCCGCAGCGATCCCGGCTGACGTCGCGCCCGAGCTGCATGCCGCCGTGCAGGCTGACACATTCGACCGCGCTGCCGAAGCGCCGCCGCCCGGCATCAATCCCGGCCCGGCCTTGCAGGCGGTGCGTGACGCGGTGCGCGCCGGCGAAGGCGAGCCCTATGCGCCGCTGGCTGAACCGGCGCCGATTGCTGCGCCCGGTGTCACCGACGAAGCGGCGTCGGCGCTGGTGCGCGCCAAGCCCGATGATCCGTTTGGCGCGGTGCTGGCGCTCAGCCTAGGCATCAACTGGCTGGTGGCGTCGCTCTGACGGGTGCAGGGGAATACGCGCGGTGCCCGGCGTTGCCGAAGATCCTTCCGTGGGAAAGGTCATC